>CAYLJT010001056.1:0-2308 GCA_964383995.1 uncultured Polyangiaceae bacterium | reverse complement strand
CCTACGCGTTCGATCTTCCGGCGATATTTCGAGACCCCGATGGTCTCCACACGGTAGCTGACCTCGGCCGGTTTTTCGTGACCCCGAAGCTCGACGGTGAGCAGGCCGTGGTCCGTGCGCGCATCCACAACGACCGCGAAAGGAAGGGGATTTTGAATTCGGAGGTCGACGTCGGGGTAGACCACGGTGGCGTCGAGGCCCACCGGAATGTAGCCGCTCGGCCGCGAATGGTTGGCCCGTTCGGCGATGGTCAGGCCCGCGAGAAAGGCGGCAGCGTGCAGGGTGCTCGCGACCTGACAGGTCCCGCCGCCCACCCCTTCGCGCATTTCCCCTTTGTAAATCTCGGGGGCCGTCGCGAAGCCCGCGTCGGTGCTGCGGGGGCCGACGGCGGCGTTGAAGCTCACCGTGCGCCCGGGCGAGAGCACGAGGCCGTTCACCCGTGACGCGGCGAGGGCCACATTGGTGCCCCGACCGGCTTGCCCCCCGGCATCCGAGAAATGGGTCTCGTAGCGGGCGACCACCGCGCTCGTGTCGATGCCCCGCGCGTCGTCGGAGGTAACATCGGGCGCGAGGGTGATTTGCGGCGCGGGCAGGGCCACGGTGGCCGCCATGGGCACGCCGCGACCCACGGCGTCGAGCCACTCGCCGAGCGCGTCGACGGCGCCGTAGACGTCGAGGTAGTGCCCCTCTTCGTGGGGGATGACGGTGCCCGTCGCCACATCGAGCCGGGCGTCGCGGGGCCTCGTGTCGTGGCGGTCCTTGTGCTCGGCGAGGGCCTCGGCGGCGGTTTCGACGGGCACCGAAAAGCGCAGTGAAACGGCTCGTCCGTGGCTCTTTGCGTGGAGCGCGTCGAGGGCGCGATCGAAGGTCGTGCCTTCGCGACCGACCGACCAGGCTTGGCGTACCGCCGTGTCGATGTCAGCCGTGGCGCCCAACGCACGGGCCGTCGTCGTGAGCACCGCGTGGCCATCGACCGTCAACGTCAGCGGGCGATCGAGGGCCGCGTTCGCGAGCTCGGAGGCCGCCTGCGCGGGATCGCCGTCGAGCGCTTGGCCCGCGAGCGTGGTGCCCGCGGCGACCGCGCCCGGGTCCGGGAGCAGCGCGTCTAGCGCGATCGCGGAGCTTGCCGCGGCGCCCAAACCGACGGCGAACGCCACGCCCAGGAGCACGCGGCCGTAGCGGTGGGTGAGGAGCAGGGGGATCATGGACGAGCAAACGCCGAGCGGGCCCATCGTACATCCCGAACGGTGCGTCGTTACAGCGCTTGGCGGAGAAAAACGTCCTCGAGGGTCTCGCGGCGCGGCGTCACTTCGACGACGCGCGCGCCGGCTTCGAGCGCCTTCGCGAGCAGCGGCCCGACCTTCTCTTCGCCCAGGACCTCGATGAACACCGCGCCGGGCCGCTCGTGCAGCGTGTGACCGCCGTCGACGAGGCTCTTGCGCAGCTCGGCGCTCACGTTGGCGAGGGTCACGTCGGTGTGGCGCGCGTCACCGCGCAAGAGGTCGTGAATGCGCCCGCTCACCACCACTTGGCCGCTCTTCAAGATCGTCACGCGATCGCACAACGCCTCGACGTCGCTCAGGATGTGCGTCGAAAAAAAGATCGTTCGACCCGCGTCGCGCTCGTGAAAAATCAGGTCGCGGACCTCTTTGCGCCCGACCGGATCGAGGCCGCTCATGGGCTCGTCGAGGATGAGCATTTCGGGGTCGGCGACCAGCGCAGCGGCGAGGCCCGCGCGCTGCAACATGCCCTTCGAGAGGCGTCGCACGGGCCTGTCTGCGGCGTAGAGGATGCCCACTTTGTCGAGCACCTCGGACACGCGTTTGGGCAGCGTCTTGCCACGAAGCCCCGAGAGCTGGGCCGACATCTCGACGAACTCGCGGGGCGTGAGGTACGGATAAATGTAAGGATTTTCGGGGAGAAATCCGATGCGTTGGCGGGCTCGCACGTGGGGCACGCGCTCGCCAAACAGAAACGCTTCGCCGCTCGACGGATGAATGAGGCCCGTGAGCATCTTGATCACGGTCGTCTTGCCTGCGCCGTTCGGGCCTAAAAAACCGAAGATTTCGCCGCGCGTGACCTCGAAGCTCACCTCGCGCACAGCATCGACACGTTTGCGGCGGATGAGCCCGACCCAAAAGTGCTTCGACAGGCGGTTGACGCGGATCAGCGCGTCGGCCCGTGTTTCGTCCTCGCTCGTGCTCACGTTTCGCGCTCTTCTTTGGGCGGATAGCGGCTCGGTTCGGGGCTGCTCTGCGAGTACTCGTGCAGCTTGTACTGGATCTTGCGCGGGCTGATGCCGAGGATG
>CAYLJT010001055.1:0-2308 GCA_964383995.1 uncultured Polyangiaceae bacterium | reverse complement strand
CCGGTCATCGCATGTTCGAGCAATGGCACCCGCTCGGCCCGGACTCCATCATCACCGCCTTCAATTTCCCGATGGCTGTTTGGGCGTGGAACGCGGCCCTCGCCGCGATTTGCGGTGACACGTGCATCTGGAAGCCTTCGCCGCTGGCCGGACTGTCCGCGATCGCGGTGCAAAATATCTGTCACGAGGTCATGGCAGAAGAAGACGTGCACGGGCTCTTCGGCCTCTTGGTGGGCGGCGCCGACGTCGGTCAATGGATGTGCGAAGACAAGCGCATTCCGCTGGTCTCGTTCACAGGATCCATCGAAGTCGGGCGGCACGTGGGCGCCACGGTGGCGACGCGCCTCGGCAAAAGCATCCTCGAGCTCGGCGGCAACAACGCCATCATCGTCCTCGACGACGCGAGCCTCGATCTCGCGACGCGCGCCATCACCTTTGGCGCTGTGGGCACCGCGGGACAACGCTGCACGACGACGCGCCGTGTCTTCGCGCAAAAAGGCATTTTGCCGCGTCTTCAAGAGCGCCTCGTGGCGGCCTATCGCTCGGTGAAAATCGGCGATCCCTTGGCGGCGGGCACGCTGATTGGCCCGCTCGTGACCGCCGGCGCCACCCGCAAATACGCCGCCGCGCTCGACAAGGCCAAGGCCCTTGGCGGAGAGGTGTTGACGGGAGGCCGCGTGATCGACGGGCCCGGCAACTTCGTCGAGCCCACCATCGTGCGCGCGCCCAAGCACGACAGCTTTCCCATCGCTTGGGAAGAGACCTTTGCGCCGATCCTCTATCTGTTCGAGGTCGAGTCGCTCGACGAGGCCATTTCGCAACAGAACGCCGTCACCCAGGGCTTGTCGAGCGCCATCTTCACGGACGGCCTGCGCGCCGCGGAGACATTTCTCTCCGCGAAGGGCTCGGACTGCGGCATTGCGAACGTCAACATTGGCACGAGCGGCGCCGAGATCGGTGGCGCCTTTGGCGGCGAAAAGGACACGGGCGGAGGACGCGAGTCCGGCTCCGACTCGTGGAAAGCCTACATGCGTCGGCAAACCTGCACGATCAACTGGAGCACCGCGTTGCCCCTGGCGCAGGGCGTGGAGTTCCCCGCGGGCTGACCTGATTCAAATTTTGATGGGCCATTCGTTGCAGCTCCAACGATCGACACAAGGAGACCCCAGGGTATGGACTACCAACCTCGAAAACGTCGCCCCGTAGCGCGGCGTTTGGCTTTGACCTTGATGCTTGGGGCGCTGTCCCTCGGCGCCGCGGCCTGCGGCGGCGCTGCCGAAGAGCCAGCGACTGCGGCGAAGCACGAGTGCCAGCACTGCAAAGGCAAACACAAAGGTCACGAGCACGGCGACGCCGCGACACCGCCGGCGACGCCCGCCGCGCCCACCGTCGAAGAGGCCAAGGCCTTTGTCGATCAAACCAACAACGACCTCAAGAAGCTGTGGTCGATGGGGCAGCGAGCGTCGTGGGTGAGCATGAACTTCATCACCGATGACACCGAGGCCATGTCGGCGGCGGCCGAGGTGGCGAGCATGGAGTACCTGAGCAAGGCGATCCGCGAAGCCGGGCGCTTTCAGGGCGTCGCGCTGCCCGCGGACATCAGCCGTCAAATTAACCTGCTGCGTTTGTCGAGCGCCCAACCCGCGCCGTCCGATCCGAAGAAGCGCGAGGAGCTGGCCGACATCGTCGTCTGGATGACGGGCCAATACGGCAAAGGCAAATATTGCAAAGACGGAAAGTGCAAAGACCTTCAAGAGCTGAGCCGCGTGCTGGCGAAGAGCCGCAACTACGACGAACAGCTCGAAGCGTGGAAGGGCTGGCACGACACCGGCAAAAACGTAAAAGAGAAGTACGCCCGCTTCGTCGAGCTGGCGAACGAGGGCTCCAAAGAGATTGGCTTCTCCGATCTCGGCTCGCTCTGGCGCTCTGGCTACGACATGACCCCCGAGGCCTTCGAGGCCGAGACCGATCGGTTGTGGTCCCAAGTAAAGCCGCTCTACGACGACCTTCACTGCTACGTACGCCGCAAGCTGCGCGACAAGTACGGCAAGGACAAAGTGGGCGAAAAAGCCCCGATTCCGGCCCATTTGCTCGGCAACATGTGGGCCCAAGAGTGGGGCAACATCTACGACCTCGTCGAGCCCTACAAGGGTGAGGCGTCCCTCGACGTCGACAAAGCCATCAAGGCCAAGAAGCTCGATCCGAAGCAGATGGTGCGCATCGGTGAAGACTTCTTCGTGTCGCTAGGCTTCGACAAATTGCCCGACACGTTCTGGGAGCGCTCGCTCTTCACGAAGCCTCGGGACCG
>CAYLJT010001054.1:0-2309 GCA_964383995.1 uncultured Polyangiaceae bacterium | reverse complement strand
TCGGCGTCGAGGCCGAGGTCGGCGTGGCCGTGCAGCGCCTGCGCGAGATCGGCGCCCTGGAGGTCGAGATCTTCGAGTTCACCGACGAGGGCGATCTGCGCGCGCGCACCGAGGCGGTGCTGCGCGAGTTTCAGGAGAACCTGACGCGCACCTTCTTCCGCTCCTCCTTACCCCCGCCACCAGGCACGGCCGACAAGGTTCTCGACGCCGTGCTGGCCGCGGCCAGGCAGCTCGGCGCGGCCACCCTGGGCGACGCGTTGCAACGTTCGGGCGCCGTCGACTCCATCGCGTCCATGCTCGGCCTACCGCCCGCCGCTGTCCGAGACATGCTGCGGCAAAACAGCGACCGCTCCACCGACGGCCAGGGCTCCGGCCCGCCGTTTCAGCTCAAGGTAGCCTTCTCCTTCAAGGAGACAGACGCCAGCGAGCTGAAGACCCAGGTCCTCGACTACCGCATCGCGGCTGCCGAAAAACGCATCTTGGCCCCCCAGGCGCTGCTCGATGGCCTGCTTCAGCCGGGCGAGCCGCTGCCTACCTTCGAAGAGGTCGACCTTGCCTCCCCGTTCTTTCAACGCCTCACGGTGCGCGCGCGCCCGGCCGAGGGCAACGAGGCCCTCGGCGTAGACAAGCTGGTGTTGCACCTGGAGCACCCGGCCGAAAGGCCCGATGGCGAGCCCGCGTCGGCGTCGAAGAGCGTCATCTTCGAGAAGGAGAGCGACCCTCCGGTGGTGTTCTCCGCGTGGCTCGGCGAGGGTCAGACGCCGCGCTACCGCTACCGTATGGAGGCGTTCTTCCGGCACGACGGCGGCTACCGCGGGCGCGAGGTCGCCATGGCAGGTCCCTGGATCGCCAGTGAAGCGCGCGAGCTCGTGGCCACCCCCGCGGCCTTCGTGGACTTCGTGGCCGTGGAGATCCGCACGACGGGCATCGACTTTCGCGACGTGGCCGAGCTCAACGTGCTCGTGACCTACGGTGACGGCGACGATGCCATCTCGGCGACAGCAACCCTGAACGAGGTCAACAAAACAGCGACGCTGCGCTTCCGACTGTCTCGGACAATGGGCCGCAACGCGCGGCGCAAGATCACGTGGTTCTTGACCTCCGGTCTGCGGGTCGACGGCGACGAAGAGCCCTTCGACGGCGACGTCGTTTTGTGCCCCGGCCCCTTCCAAGGCAAGCGGGACCTGCGCCTCGTGCCCCTGCTCCCGCCGGGCTTTCTCGACTGCGCGGTGATCGTCCGCCATGCTGAAGAGGGCTACCAGAAAGAAGAGGCGGTGACCTTCGCGGCGGGTGAGAACAAAGCGAAGGTCGTGAGTCTTCCCACCCTGTCTTCCCACGCCGGGCCCGTCGAGGTCACGACCTTCGTCACGCGCGGCGACGGCAGCTTCTACCAGGGTCCACCCCAACAGGTCGACGCGCCCGTCGTCGTGGTGACCGACCGCGAGAGCCCCGCGCGCCGTGTCTCGGTCGAGCTGGTGGCCAGTGGTAAGCTGAGCGAGCTAGGCCTAGCCGCCGTCAAGGTCGACCTGCTCGACGCCACCGACGGCGTCCTCGACGCCCTGCTCTTCACCGAGAGCCGCCGAACACCGGTCACCTGGGTCGTGGCCGAGCCCCCGGACGCCGAGTTTTCTTACCGCTACCGCGTGGTGCGCTTTCTGGCCGACGGCACCGCCGTCGCGGACGAGCCGCGCTCGACGGCGTCTACCACCTTGCTGATTCCTGCCCGAGGGTGACGGCGAGCGGGTCGGGCAAGCGCGGTCGGAGCCACCTCGCCGGACGCCGAGGCGGCCTTACGCAACAAGCGTTGGAAGGTCGGACACTCCATGTACGTGCGGGCTGGGCAGGCGGCGGCGTGGCGCAGACCGTCGCGCGTCGCCGTGAGCATGCGGATGGTGCGGTCGAGCTCGTCGGCCTTGGCGGCCAGAATCTTGCGGTCGATGCGCGGCTGCCCGTCGGGGGCGAGCATGAGCGCCATCTCGTCGAGGGAGAAGCCGGCGGCGCGCCCGAGGGCGATCAGCGCGAGCCTACCGATGACGTCGGCCTTGAAGAGCCGATGCAAGCCCCGCCGACCGACCGAGGCTATCAGCCCCTTTTCCTCGTAGAAGCGCAGGGTGGACGAGGGAAGACCGGTGCGACGACCGACCTCGGTGATATCCAAGTTGCTCATGCCCTTGACCTCAAGTCGACTTGAAGATCCATGCTACGGTGGTCGCCCATGGAGCGGCAAGGCCAAAGGAGAAAATCGTGACGATCGAAGAGAAGCAGGCAAGCTTGTGGAACGGGTCTTCGGGCCAGGCGTGGGTGGAGGC
>CAYLJT010001053.1:0-2311 GCA_964383995.1 uncultured Polyangiaceae bacterium | reverse complement strand
TACGACATTCCGCCTCCGGCCTACGCGCGCGGCGACGCGGACAATCCGTCGGTCGATCGCCGCTACGCCAGGCTCTCCGAGCGTGAGCGGCCGCTCTGCGAGTCGTTGAAGGACACGGTCGCGCGCGTCATGCCCTACTGGGAGCAGTCGATCGCTCCGCGCGTGAAATCCGGAGAGCGTCTGATCGTGGCCGCGCACGGGAATTCGTTGCGCGCGCTCGTGAAGCACCTGGACAAGATCCCCGACGACAAGATCGTCTCGCTCAACATCCCGACCGGGATTCCCCTCGTGTACGAGCTCGACGCGAGTTTGGAGCCCAAGGGCAGCCGCTACCTCGCCAGCGCGGCAGAGATCGCCGCCGCGACGCATGCGGTTGCGGCGCAGGGCAAGGCGAAGCACTGAGGGTCGAGAGGGTGGGGGGAGACGGGCGGTTCAGGGAAGATCCTGGTCCTGGGAGAAGGGCTCCGTAGTTCTCGGTTCGAAGCGCTTCTTTCAGGACCAGGCTGAGGCACGACGTGCGACGCGCGACGCGCGAGGCCGTTGAAGAGCGCGAGGGCAGAGCTCGGCAACGGCATTCGACGCGTGCTTCGCAGCGCGGCCTCGGGGCCTGTGCAGGGCGGAGTACCGCCCTGCACAGGCCCCGAGGTCCATGGGCTGACTCGCGAGGGAGACGGTGCGCCGGCGTCGGAGTTGGGATCGGTGGTGGTCGTCGGGCGTCGGAGTTGGGATCGGGTGACGCCGTCGGGTGTGGGACGTGGGGTCGGCGTGCGTAGCCGCGTGTTGGAGTTGGGAGGGGCCCGTGTCCTTCGCGGCAGGACTTGGCGACGGCTCGTGTCGGCCAGGTCTGGACTCGGGGTGGGTTGGCGTCCCGAACCCGCGCTGCGCTCAATCCCGCTCGTCGATCCAGGCCATCTGGATGGCTTCGAGAATCGACTCGTTGCTCTTCTTGGGGTCGCCCGTGAAACCGTCGAGGTCGGTGATCCAGCGGTGGAGGTCGGTGAAGCGGATGGTGGACGGGTCGACGTCGGGTTTCGTCTCGGCGAGGCGGATCGCGATTTCGCGTATGTCGGTCCAGGTGAGCTTCGGCGTGGACATGGCGGCTAGACGTCTTCGAGCGACTTGCCCATCAAGGCCTTCTGCGCCACGTTGTTCATGAGCAGGGCCGCGAGCGGCAGCGTGGCGCGCTCGAACTCGTCGCGCGCCTTCTGGAGGAGCTTCAGGTCGCTGCCTGTCGCGGCCTGCTTGGCCTGCGCGAGTGCATCCTCGAGATCGAGCACGCTTTCCTTGTCGAGGCCTGCGCGTGCGGCGTTCAGGTTCTTCTCGGTGGCGAGCACCATGATGCCGATCTCGGTCTTCAGGTCCGCGGCGCGGCGAGCATCGAAGTCCTCGCGCGCGTGGTGGTACGAGGCCGCGAGCATGGACTCGACTTCGGCGTCCGTGAGACCGTGCAGCGGCTGGATGTCGATGCGGGCGGACACTCCCGTGGAGAGCTCGCGCGCTCCGACGGTCAGCACGCCGTCGGCATCGATGTGGAATTTCACCGAGACGCGCGCCATGCCCGCGGGCATCGGCGGTAGGCCCTTCAGCTTGAAGCGGCCGAGGCTGCGGCAGTCGGTGGCCAACTCGCGCTCGCCTTGAACGATGTGGAAGTCGATGCCGGTCTGGTTGTCGGCGTAGGTGGTGAAGCCCTCGGTGGCTTCGCAGGGGATGGTCGAATTGCGCTGGATGATCTTCGAGACGGCCCCGCCCATCGTCTCGAGCCCGAGCGACAGCGGCGTGACGTCCAGGAGGAGCATGTCCCGCTTGCCTCCGACGAGGATGTGTGCCTGAACGGCTGCGCCCAGCGCCACGACTTCTTCGGGGTTCAGCTCGGTGTGCGGCTTGCGGCCGAAGAACTGCTCCACGCGCGCCCGCACGGCGGGGATGCGCGAGCTGCCACCGACCAGGACCACTTCGTCGATCTGCGACGCGGAGAGTCTCGAGTCGGAGAGCGCCTGTCTGCACGCATCGAGCGTGCGGTCGACGAGGTCCTGCGTGAGCGCGTCGAATTCGGGTCGCGAGATGCGCTTGCGCCAGTTCAGGCGCAATTCGGGCACGTGCACGTGGAAATCGGCCTCGGGGTCGCTGGTGAGCGTGATCTTCGTGTGTTCCGCGGCCATGCGCACGGCTACCTGGAAGCCGGGCTCATCGACGATCGCCGATCCGTGCGCCCGGGCGATCTCGTCGCGCGCGAGACGGGCGAGACGCTGGTCGAAATCGTCGCCGCCGAGGTGCGTGTCGCCGGCGGTCGCGAGCACGCGGAACACGCCGT
>CAYLJT010001052.1:0-2314 GCA_964383995.1 uncultured Polyangiaceae bacterium | reverse complement strand
AGGGAGACGGCTACCGGTTGCTCCGCGACAACGACGTTCGTTGGGGGACACCGCGCCTGGTCGGCGCCATCCAGCGCGCGGCGGCCGCGGTGGCCAAAGAGCGGCCCGGAAGCCCCCCGCTCTACGTGGGCGATTTGGCCGCCAAGAAGGGTGGGCAGGTGTCTGGCCACAGCTCCCATCGCACGGGTCGCGACGCCGACCTCTTGTTCTACGCGCTTACGCCGTCGGGGGTCAGCGTCCGTTCTCCGGGCTTCCCACGTTTCGGGCCCGACGGGCTGGCCAAGGCCGGAAAGGGCTATGTGCGGCTCGACGTGGAGCGCAATTGGCTATTGATCCGCGCCCTCGTCACCGACGAGCAGGTGGAAATTCAGTGGCTGTTCGTCGCGAAGTGGCTTGAAGCTCTAATCATCGAATACGCGATTGCGCGGGGCGAGCCCGACGAGGTCATCTACCGCGCGAGCCTCGTGCTCCATCAGCCCGGCGATGCCCTCCCGCACGACGACCATTTGCATCTGCGCGTGGCCTGCTCACCCGACGAAGCGGTCGCGGGTTGCGCGGGAGGCGGGCCGCGTTGGCCCTGGCAACCTTCCCTTCCCAAACTTACGGGTGAGGACGACGCCAGCTTGCTCCAGGCCCTGTTGGGCGACGGCACCTCGGGCGGCGGCGCCGAGACCGCGAGCCCACCATGAGCGACAATTGGTTGTTCCGAGGCGACGCGGCGGAGGTCGCGGCGCGTCTCCCCGACGGCATCGAGCTCGATCTGGTCTACCTCGATCCGCCCTACGCCACGGGCTCCGTCATGACCGCCCGCTCCAACCCGGGTGAGGCTCGGGGCCGCAAAAAGAAGGACAGCGGCGCAGACGCCTACGACGACACCGCGGATGTGCGCGCCCTCATCGCGATGCTGACCCGCTCTCTCCAGGCCATTCGCGCCCGCATGCGGCGCGGCGCGGCGCTCTACCTGCACCTCGATCACCGCGCCATCCACGAGGCCAAGGTGGCCGCCGACGGGGTTTTTGGCCGCAGCGCCTTTCAAGGGGAGATCATCTGGACACCTGGAAACGGCGCGCGTGGCGCTGGGCTGTCGGTCACCCACCAAACGATCCTGGTCTATGTTCGCGCGCCCAACGAGCCCTTCCTCTTCAATCTGGACGAGCCCATGTTGCGCGAGCCCTACGCGGCCACCAGCCTTGCCATGCATTTCAAGAACCGCGACGAGCAAGGTCGAGCCTTTCGCGAGCGCACCATCGCCGGCAAGACGTATCGATATTACGCCGACCAAGGGCGCAAGTTGGGCAGTGTATGGACCGACGCTCCTGCCATGGTGGCCAACACGCCGCTCCGCAAGGAGGCCACCGGGTATCCCACGCAAAAGCCCGAAAAGCTCCTCGAGCGCATCGTGCGCGCGTCGAGCGTACAAGGCTCCGTCGTCGCCGACCTGATGTGCGGCAGCGGGACGACGCTCGTCGTCGCTGCGCGTCTCGGACGCCGGTTCGTGGGGGGAGACATCGGCGAGGTCGCGTTGACCACCACCGCCGCGCGTCTGCGCGCCGAAAACGTGCATTTCGTCGAGGGCTAACCCGCCGAATCGCCGAGAATTTGCCCCGGTTTGCCCGCCCGCGGTAGGTCCACCCCATGCGGCGGCGCTCGTCATTTCTCCTGCTCACGTCCATCGCGTTGCTCGCGAGCTGCTCCTCCGCGAGCGCCCGTGCCCCGGAGGCCCAGACGCCCCCCGAAGCGCTCGCCGTCCAAGACCCCGCGAAGACCCTGCCAAGCGCCCCCGAGCGCGAGGTGGACCTCACGAAGGAGGCGCAAGCCAAGAGCTTACCCGGCGAGGCCGAGGTCAAGCCCGCGTCCGCGCCTCCGCCCGTCGATCCTGACCTCGACGGGCGGCCCCGCATGGCCGCCACCGACTACTTCGCCTACATCTACAAGAAGCCGAAGAAGGAAGGCCTCGCCCTCGGCTACGTGCGTATGGGCACGAGCGTGCCGCTCAAGTCCGACACCCCCGTAGCCCGCGAAGGCTGCAAACGCGGCTGGTACGCCGTCGAGCCTCGCGGTTTCGTCTGCCTGGAAGACCGCACCACGCTCGACCTGAGCGATCCGTACTACCGCGCCCTGAAAGAGGTAGGTCCGGATCCCAACGCCACGTGGCCCTACTACTACGCGTTCTCCAATGGCGCGCCGATGTACAGTCGCCTGCCCACGGCCGAGGAGCAGGAGAAGGCAGAAAAGAAGTTTGGCGAGCCCGGCACCTACGTGCAGCTCCCGCTCTGGTCGCGCGGTCACGAGGAGCTTTTGAGCACCGAGCCCA
>CAYLJT010001051.1:0-2315 GCA_964383995.1 uncultured Polyangiaceae bacterium | reverse complement strand
TGGCGCCGACCTGCGGCAGAATGCTCTACTTTGCGGCCATGCGCTCGGGCTGGTCGCTGCCGATCGTGGCCCACGAGGTGGGGCACGTGCTCGGCTTGCTCGACGAGTACGAGGCCTTGAGCGGCATCGCCTCGTTCTATCCGAAGACGCCCTTCGTGGGGGCCGAGCTGAGCCGCATGGGCCTCTCGATGAAGGAGGACACGCGCCTTCTGCCGCTGCACCACTACCTCGTGGTGCGCCGTTATCTGTGCGTCGACGCCGAGGAGCCCGAGCCGTTCGCGGGAATTTTGCGCTGAAAAATATTCTCGCGGGGCCGCTTGACGGAGCTCGGGGCGGCCGCTAATCAACTTTCAGAAACTTTTGAAAGTTCAAGCATGACACCCCAAGCCGAGTCCGTTCAGAGCCGCCTGCACGAGGCGGAGATCCTGGCCGCCGATGCCATCGGCGACGTGATCGAGCATTGGGGCTTTCGCAAGGTCCTCGGTCGCGTGTGGACGGTGCTCTACCTCGCCGGCGAGCCGTTGCCGGCGGCGGAGCTTGCGGACCGCCTGTCGATGAGCGCGGGCGCGGTCAGCATGGCGGTGAACGAGCTCTTGCGTTGGAGCGTGGTGAAGCGGGTTTGGCGGCCCGGTGAGCGCAAAGAGTTTTACGAGGCCGAAACGGATTTTTGGAAAATGATCTGCAAGGTCGTGAGTGAGCGCGAGCGCTATCTGGCGGCTAGCGTGCACGACCGCTTGGCCCAGGCCGAGGCCGAGATCGCGCGGGGACCGCAGAGCGCGGCGACGCGCGGCGCCCTCGAGCGGGTGAAGCGCTTGAGCGCCTTTGCGCACGTCGCGCAGGCCGTGCTCGACACGTTCATCGCGTCGCGCCGCGCCGATTTTTCAGAATTTGGCAACCTCCTCAGCTTGCAAGTCGCGTTGGCGCGGCGGAAGCGGAGCTGAGCCGGGCACGCCGTGTTCGAGGTTTCGAGCCCCTGGGGCTCGCGAGGGAGAGACGCGTATGGAAGCGGCTACGATCGGGGCAGCTTTGCCTCGGGAAGACGTGCTCACAAAGCTCCGGGATGTCTGCGCTGACCGCGGAGTGGTCGACATCGCCGCTCGGCTCGCGGAGCTGCGAGCGTTTCTCGCCGACGACTTGCTGGAAGTGGAGGCGGCCGTGTTGGCGATGGAAGGCGCGCCGGAGACGCCCGCCTTCGACAGCGCGCGGCACCTCTTGTCGCACAGCGGCAAGCGCTTGCGACCGCTGTGCGTGCTCGCCGCGTCTCGCTTCGGGCGTGGCGGCGCGGCGGCGCGCGAGCTCGCGGTGGCTGTGGAGCTCGTGCACGCGGCCACCTTGCTGCACGACGACGTGGTGGATTTGGGCGACAAACGCCGGGGCTCCGACGCGGCCCGCGTGATCTACGGCAACGCCGCTTCGATCTTTGGGGGCGACTGGTTGTTGGTCGAGGCGCTCGGCCGCATTCGCCGATCGGGCTTCGTCGACCTGCTCGATTCGATGCTGGGCGTGCTGCGCGAGATGCTGCGCGCGGAGAGCTTTCAGCTCGCCTGCCGCGGTCGGGTGGACGTGACCGTCGACGACTATTTCTTCGTTGCGCGCGGGAAAACCGCGTCGCTCTTTCGCTGGGGCCTGGTGGCGGGGGCGCGCGCGGCGGGCCTCGAGGACGCGGCGGCGAGCCACTTGGGCGCCTTTGGCGAGAACCTCGGCGTGGCGTTTCAGCTCGTGGACGACGTGCTCGACGTGTCGGGCGACCCGCGCGTGATCGGCAAAACGATGTTGTCCGATCTGCGTGAGGGCAAGGTCACCTACCCCCTGCTGCTGGCGATGAACCGCGACGCGTCGTTGGCCGAGGTCGTCGCACAGGCCGCGCTCGAAGGGCAAGGCGAGCTGCCGGAAGACGTGCGTGTGCGCGTCGCGCAGAGGCTGGTGGAAACGGGCGCGGTGGACGACGCCCGGGCCCTAGCGCGCTCGCTTTGTGCGCAGGCGGGCGACGAGCTTTCGGCCCTGCCCGACGGTCGCGCCAAGGACTCTCTCGCGGCGGTGGCCCTCGCGGTCGCCAGCCGCAACCAGTGAGGTCATCATGATCGTTTCGCTGAAAAATGGCGCAGATTCGGGCGTTGTTCGGCGTGAGCTGGCGGCCCGCGGTTTGTGGATCGAGGCGGCCGAAGAGCGCGCGAAGGACGGTCGCGCGCAATACGTGATCGCGGCCTATTCGGCGGCCGTCGACCCCCACGAGCTGTTGAGCATCGAGGGCGTGGACGATGTGTCGTCGTCGGCATCGGGCCACCCCCGCGTGGATCGGCAAGGCGCGGTGGTGG
>CAYLJT010001050.1:0-2317 GCA_964383995.1 uncultured Polyangiaceae bacterium | reverse complement strand
CAGCGCAAGAGGCTCCACGCCTACGCCGTCGCGGCGCACGTCTATCTCGTCGCCGTCTTCGAGGACGCCGGACTCTCCGCCAAGTCCCTCGCGCGCCCGGGGCTCCAGGCCGCCCTCGCAGCCCTCGAGGACGGCAAGGCCTCCGGCCTCGTCGTCGTGAAGCTCGATCGCCTCACGCGCTCCGTCCGCGACCTCGGCGAGCTCGTCGATCGCTACTTCGCCTCCCGCTTCTCCCTGCTCTCCCTCTCGGACTCCATCGACACGCGCACCGCCTCGGGCCGCCTCGTCCTTCACGTGCTCGGCGCCGTCAGCCAGTGGGAGCGCGAGGCCACCGCCGAGCGCACCCGCGATGCCCTCGCCCAGCTCCGCGCCGACGGCGTTCGTCTCGGTGCCGAGCCCCTCGGCTGGCGGCGGAGCGAAGACGTCGACGCCAACGGCCGGCGCGCCTGCGAAGACGTCGCCGACGAGATCGCGACCGTCGAGAGGATCACGACTCTTCAGAAGGAAGGGCTGAGCGTCCGCGCCATCGCGGGCGCCCTCACGGCCGAAGGCCGCGCGACCAAGCGCGGCGGCCGCTGGCACTCCACCACCGTCCAGCGCATCCTCGCGCGCCGCGAGCACCGTCATGACGCGTGAGACCGCCAACGCGTACTGGGGCAAGGACGCCGTCGAGCACGCCCTCCGCTACGAGACGCCCGAGCGCATCACCGAGACGCTCACGAGCGAGGTCAAGGCGCGCACCGAGAGCCTTCCCCCAGGCGCGTTTCGCGCCTGGGCTCTCACCCAGCCGTGGCCGCGGTTCTGTTCGATTGTCTGGATCATCTCCGGCGCTCTCCGCGAAGGCCTCGCCGACGGCGACTTCCCAAAGACCTTGCTCGGTGAGGACGACGATGACGACCGATGACCGTCTCGACCGCCAGGTGGCCATCCGCCTCAGCGAGGACGACATGATCCGCCTCGACGCCCTCGCCGAGACCATCCCCATCGCCAGCCGCAACGCCATCGCCCGCGCCGCCCTTCGCATCGGCCTCTCCGCTCTCGAGACCGACCCCTCTCAGCTCTTCGCGAGCAAGAAGCCCAGGGCGCCCAAAACGCGGCGCCGCTGACCGACGCTCTCTTCCTCCTATCCGGAGTCCGGAGCCCCCGCCGGAGGCATCCGTCTGCCCATCGCCCGCAGACCCTGCGGGCCGGCGCGCGCAGCGGAGGGCAACCGAGCGCCCGCAGCCGCGCGCAGCGCTCGTCTGCGAGCGCGAGCACGGCGAGGACGCGACGTTGCCCGTAGCGAGCACGACGGCATCTTGTCCTCGCGATGGGCTCTCGATTCGACATTGTCGGCTCAGCGACGGCACGAGATCAGCCTCTTTCTCTGATGTCCACCTCACGACAGAGCGCAGCTACCGAGCCGCCGTACGAACATTCAATCAACACGAGCTGGGAAAAGGCTTTGGCCGTCGAGAACGGCTCGATCGCCTTTGGCAGATCCTCCACAGGAATATCGCCGCCAAAGACCACCTCCCACGCCCGTCGCGAGTTCGGCCCTGCATCAAGCCGAGCATCAGCAGGAGCCCACGCGAATAGGCCGGAGACTATCGCCCCGTTTCGAAAACCAACCATGCCCAGCGGCCCAACCCCATGAAGCAACATAACCACCGTGCGACCTTCATGTGTCGAGAAGCAAACCTCCGCCTGACCGGCACCCATGTCGTACACAAACTTGGTTATTGTCGCATCATGGAGTCCAAATCCAACGATCTGAGGGTCGGCATTCACAGTCACCTCCCAACTTCGTGTGTGCTGGTTACTGCGTCGGCTTTGGGGGCGGCGGATCACCAGGCTTTGGCTGACGTGGTGGACCGCGGTCCTCGTGTGTTGGTGGGCCGCCATTTTCGGGCCTTCCCCAATCATGCGAGTGGTCTTTGTTGCCGACTCCTTTTTCATCCTGATGGGGTCGGTCTCGATCCGTTATTGGAAATCCGTCAGGGCCGTACGTGCGACTACCATCAGTGCCACATATCGTGTCTCCAGCAGGACCCTTGAACGGTCGCCGCTTGTCGATCTCGATTATTTTCGACAACGCGTCTTTGAGGTTCTTGACGTTCCTACAGTCGTTTAGTGCACAATCCAGCGTTCCCCATATTACAAGCGCACCGGCTCCGACAAGCGCAACATCCGCTGCCCCGCCAAGCAGCAGCGCCGCTGCGGCTCGGCCGTCAGGATCTACGTAGTTAAGCGAATTATTGTCGACATACGCATAGGGATTGATGCTTTCCCGGATCCCGGCCGGATCTCTACTCAGCCAGCGCCCAAGGCGCGGATC
>CAYLJT010001049.1:0-2318 GCA_964383995.1 uncultured Polyangiaceae bacterium | reverse complement strand
CGCCAGACGTTGATCCCACGGGCCTTGCCGGTTCCAGATGTTGAGGGTCAGAACGTCGAGGGAGCGCTTCACGGCCAGACGGTACCACCCCCGCCGCCGCAAACGCACCGTCCGCGATCCCACCTCGGTCCGAGCCTGCGAGAACCCGTCGTCCAGCAGAGGGCCTTCCGAAGGGGCCTGTTCGGCGCGGTTCCGTGCTACAAGCCGGCATCCCGTTCAGGAGACCCTCGATGAAGCTTCGCTCTCTCTTCGCGTTTTTGCTGTTGCCCGTCGCTCTGTACGCAGTCGGCTGCGACAACAAGATGGACCCCAAAGAGTGCGACAAGATCCGCGGCGAAGCTTTCGACCTGACGAACAAGGGGCAACGCTGCAACGCCGATCCCGACTGCCGCCTGCCCGAGTGGCCCACCTGCACGAACCCGGTGAGCACCGAGACCTGGGACAAGATGAAGCCCATGATGGACGCCTTCCGCGGCGGCCAATGTGAAGAGCCCCAGGTGCCCTGCAACAAAGCCAAAGACTATTATTGCAAACAGGGCCTGTGCGTCTTCCGCGAGGTAGGCACGCCCGAAAACCTGGGCGGCACCCCGGCCAGCGAAATCATCGTCCAATAGGCGCGCCGTGGCAGGTTTTTACAACGGAAAGCGCGCCGTCGTGACGGGCGCGGGGGGCTTCATCGGCAGCCACTTGGTCGAGGCTTTGGTGCGCGAGGGCGCAGAGGTCAAAGCCCTCGTGCGCTACACCTCCACCTCCAGTCGCGGACACCTTTCGGGGCTCGCGCCGGACGTCGCCAAGAGCGTCGAGGTCAGCTTGGGCAACGTGGAAGATCCGGTGTGCGTACGCGAGCTCGTGCGCGGCGCCGACGTCGTGTTCCACCTGGCCGCGCTGATCGGCATTCCCTACTCCTACGTCGCACCTTACCAATACGTGGCCACCAACATCACGGGCACGCTCAACGTGCTCGAAGCGGTGCGCCGCGAGGGGGTAGGCCGCATGGTGCACACCTCCACCAGCGAGACGTACGGCACGGCGCGCTACACGCCCATCGACGAGGCCCACCCGCTTCAAGGTCAGTCGCCTTACTCGGCCTCGAAGATCGGCGCCGACAAGCTGGCGGAGAGCTACTTTCTGTCCTTCGGTGTGCCCGTCGCCACCATTCGCCCCTTCAACACCTTCGGACCCAGGCAAAGCGCGAGGGCCTTCATCCCCACCGTCATGGCCCAGCTCGCCTCTGGCAAGAAGGCCCTACGCCTCGGCTCGTTGTCCCCTGTCCGAGACATGAACTACGTCGAAGACACCGCCGCCGGGTTTCTGGCCGTGGGCGCCAGCGACAAGTGCCTGGGCGAGGTGACCAACGTGGGCAGTGGCCGTGCGGTGTCCATGGGAGATCTGGTCCACACCATCTTCCAAGTCAGCGGCAAGACCGCCGAAATCACCACCGACGAGGCCCGCGTCAGGCCCGACGGCAGCGAGGTGATGGTGCTCCTGGCCAACGCCCAAAAGGCCAAGGAGCGCTGCGGCTGGGAGCCCCGTTTCAGCCTGGAAGAAGGCCTCGCCCGCGCCTGGGACTACGTGGTGCAAAACCTCGGCGCCTACCGACCCGACGACTACGCCGTATGATGGGCCTCGCCCTTGGCCGCGAACATGCTCGTACCGCAGAAGAAAACGCGCTAGGGTAGGGTTGCCATGGGAAGCCCTGCCTTGAAGTCCGGTTTGTCGAAAGACCAATACCTGGCCTTCGAGCGCGCCTCGGACGAGAAGCACGAGTACGCGCACGGTGAAGTGTTCGCCATGGCCGGGGGCTCCCGGGCGCACAGTCTGCTCTCCGGCAACATCCAAGGGGAGCTCCGTACGGCGCTCGTCGATCGCCCGTGCGAAGTGCACACGTCCGATTTGCGTATCAAAATCCAAGCGTCCGATCGCTACGTCTACCCGGACGCTTCCGTCGTTTGTGGCGAGCCCCTGTTCGAGGATGCGGGGGTCGACACGTTGCTCAACCCGACCGTCGTCATCGAGGTCCTGTCGGACTCCACGGAGGCCTACGACCGCGGTGACAAGTTTGGCCACTACCAGCGGATCCCCACCGTCTCCGACTACGTGCTCGTTTCCCAAAAGAGCGTTCGGATAGAGCACTTTCGGCGGGAGCCAGGGGGCAAGTGGCTGCTGTCCATCGTCGGTCCGGGCGAAAACCTGGTGCTCGAATCCATCGGCGTGAGCATCGAGGTCAGCCGCGTGTACAGCAAGGTTCCGCTCGCCTCGGCCGGCTAGTACCGCGCTTCCATCGAAACGATGGGTGCTTCGCACGGGCGGCTGCGCCG
>CAYLJT010001048.1:0-2319 GCA_964383995.1 uncultured Polyangiaceae bacterium | reverse complement strand
GCGGCTCAGGTTACGGTCGAAACGCGCTATGACCCAGGCCCGGCCCCGCTTTCCGATTGGCATTTCCGACTTTCGCCATGTGCGCGAAGGCGGCTTCTATTACGTCGACAAGTCTACGCTCATCGATGACGTGCTGCACGAGTCGGCGCAGGTCATGCTCGCCCCCCGCCCCCGGCGTTTTGGCAAGACGCTCAACCTCTCCACGCTGCGCTACTTCTTCGAGAAACCCCTGCCGTCAAAGCAGCGACCGGCGACGGCGAGCCCCGGGCCCGTAGGCTGCGCAAACCCCATTCGCGCCCTCTTTGACAACCTTGCCATCGCCTCGTCGCCCACGGCCTGGGCGCACTTTCAGCGATATCCCGTCATCTTCATGACGTTCAAGGACGTGAAGCCGACCTCGTGGGCCGAGTCCTTCGACAAGATGGCAGACGTCCTCGCGGATGCCTTTGGCCAGCACCGCTACCTCCTCGAACAGGGCACCCTGCCGCAAGACGAGATTGAGGTGTTTACCTCCCTTCTCCACCGTCGAGGCTCCGCGGCTCAGCTCTCGGGCGCTCTCAAGCTGCTCTCCCGCCTTTTGGCCCAGCACCACGGCGAGAAGGTGGTCATTCTGATCGACGAGTACGACTCTCCCATCCACGCGGGCTACACCCACCGCTATTACGACGAAGTCATCGCGTTCTTCCGTGACTTCCTGTCGGCCGGCCTCAAGGACAACCAGCATCTCTTCAAAGGTGTGCTGACAGGCATCCTGCGTGTTGCAAAAGAGAGCCTCTTTTCGGGGCTCAACAACGTCGAGGTGTACAGCCTGCTTCGCCCCCAACTCGCAACGGCTTTTGGTTTTACCGAAACCGAGGTACAAGACCTTGCCACCGCCGCCGAACAGCCGGAGGCGCTCGCGGGTCTCCGGGCCTACTACAACGGCTATCTTTTCGCTGGAAACGCCATCTACAACCCTTGGTCGGTGCTTTCGTTCTTCAATCGCGCGGACAGTGTGCTGCGTCCCTACTGGATTGACACAAGCTCCAACGACCTGGTGCGCGAGCTGCTGCTCTCAGGTCCCCGGGGCGTGCAGGCCGACCTGGAAACCTTGCTGGCAGGCGGAACCCTTGACAAGCGCATCGACGAGAACATCGTGCTACGCGACATCCTCACGCACTCCGATGCCATCTGGAGCTTTCTGTTGTTCACCGGCTACCTCAAGGCACTGGAAGCGCCGTTCGTCGAGGGTCGGCAGTGGGGCAAGCTTTCGGTGCCCAACAGGGAGGTGGCCCTCGCCCTGGCGCACATGACGCAAAGTTGGTTCGAAAACCAAGCGGGAGGCAGCGACCAATTGCAGAGTCTGCTCGACGCTCTTTTGCGAGGCGACGCGCTCGTGGTCGAGCGGCACCTGGGTCATCTGGTCAAGGTCAACCTGTCGTTTTTTGACACGGCGGAGCCCCAACCGGAACGTTTCTACCACGGTCTGGTCGTGGGCCTGCTTGCCGGCCTGGCACCGCGTTTCGAGGTACGCTCCAACCGGGAGTCCGGCTACGGGCGTTGTGACGTGATGATTCTACCCAAGACCGCGGGGCAGCCAGGCGTGGTGTTGGAGCTGAAGACCGTCGCCACCGAGAGCGGGGAAACCACGGAAAAGGCCTTCCTTGCGGCCTTCCGGCAGATTCGGGACCGGGACTACGCAACCGAGCTGCGCGAACGGGGCGCTGCGCCCATCCATCGCATGGCTGCGGTGTTTGTGGACAAGCGGGTGTTTGTGCGGACGGCCGTGGAGAAGAAGGCGGCCACCAAGGGTAAGTCCCAAGGGAAGGTCAGGACGAAACGACGCTGAGCGAGGTCGGGGCGTGGTAGGCGAAGAGACGTGACTCGGCGTGAACCGCGCGCCAGGGCGCCGTAAACCGGCTCCGCGACGCGCGGTCCAGCCGCGAAGGTCGGAGCTCAGTATCCAGGAATGGTAAAGCAGACGGTCAGTTGGGGTCGCGTGTCGACGGGCGTCCCCTCGGAGCTGCCGAATTGCGCGGCACCCGAAGCCTGCTGGAAGAGCAGACCGTTGTTCACAGAGCCTGACCCGATCCAGCCCGACGCGACGCTCGTTACGTCGACCAGGTGTCGACCCACGGTGGGCGCGATGCTGGTCAGGACGGCGGGATCAAAGGCATTGGCGAAGTTGTTCCAGGTGGCCGTCGCCTCGACCCACGGTGCTGTGATGCTGTGCAGCGTGACCGTCGGGCTACCCGAACCGCCCTTGACGACGACGTCCAGCGTGGCCGATTGCAGGACGGTGGCGTCGGGTAGGAAGGACAGATCGAAGCGCAGCAGCGA
>CAYLJT010001047.1:0-2322 GCA_964383995.1 uncultured Polyangiaceae bacterium | reverse complement strand
AGGGAGACGGCTACCGGTTGCTCCGCGACAACGACGTTCGTTGGGGGACACCGCGTCTGGTCGGCGCCATCCAGCGCGCAGCGGCCGCGGTGGCCAAAGAACGGCCCGGAAGCCCTCCGCTTTACGTCGGCGATTTGGCCGCCAAAACGGGCGGTCAGGTGTCTGGTCACAGCTCCCATCGCACGGGTCGCGACGCCGACCTCTTGTTCTACGCGCTCACGCCCTCGGGGGTCAGCGTCCGTTCTCCCGGCTTCCCACGCTTTGGCCCCGACGGGCTGGCCAAGGCCGGAAAAGGCTATGTGCGGCTCGACGTGGAGCGCAATTGGTTGCTGATACGCGCGCTCGTCAGCGACGAGCAGGTGGACATTCAGTGGCTGTTCGTGGCGAAGTGGCTCGAAGCCTTGATCATCGAATATGCCCTTGCACGCGGGGAGCCCGACGAGGTCATCTACCGTGCGAGCCTTGTGCTCCATCAGCCCGGAGACGCCCTGCCGCACGACGACCACTTGCACCTGCGCGTGGCCTGCTCACCCGACGAAGCGGTGGCAGGTTGCTCCGGCGGCGGGCCGCGCTGGCCCTGGCAGCCTTCCCTCCCCAAGCTTGCCGGCGAGGACGACGCCAGCTTGCTCCAAGCCCTGTTGGGCGACGGCCCGTCAGGTGGCGCCGCGGCCACGGCGAGCCCACCATGAGCGACAATTGGCTATTTCGAGGCGACGCGGCAGAGGTCGCGGCGCGTCTCCCCGATGGCATCGAGCTCGACCTCGTCTACCTCGATCCGCCCTACGCTACGGGCTCCGTGATGACCGCCCGCTCCAACCTGGGTGAGGCCCGGGGCCGCAAAAAAAAAGACAGCGGCGCGGACGCCTACGACGACACCGCGGATGTGCGCGCCCTCATCGCGATGCTCACCCGCTCCCTTCAGGCCATTCGCGCTCGTATGCGGCGCGGCGCCGCGCTCTACCTGCACCTCGATCACCGTGCGATTCACGAGGCCAAGGTGGCCGCCGACGGGGTCTTCGGCCGCGGCGCGTTCCAAGGAGAGATCATCTGGACACCTGGCAACGGCGCCCGCGGCGCGGGGCTGTCCGTCACCCACCAAACAATCCTCGTCTATGTTCGTGCGCCCCACGAGCCCTTCCTCTTCAACGTGGATGAGCCCATGTTGCGAGAGCCCTACGCCGCCACAAGCCTTGCCATGCATTTCAAGAACCGCGACGAGCAAGGCCGAGCCTTTCGCGAGCGCACCATCGCCGGCAAGACGTATCGATATTACGCCGACCAGGGCCGCAAGTTGGGCAGTGTGTGGACCGACGCTCCCGCCATGGTGGCCAATACACCGCTCCGCAAGGAGGCCACCGGGTATCCGACGCAGAAGCCCGAGAAGCTCCTCGAGCGCATCGTTCGCGCGTCGAGCGCGGAGGGCTCCGTGGTCGCCGACCTCATGTGCGGCAGCGGGACGACGCTGGTCGTCGCCGCGCGTCTCGGACGCCGGTTCGTGGGGGGAGACATCGGCGAGGTCGCGCTGACTACCACCGCCGCGCGACTCCGAGCCGAAAACGTGCATTTCGTCGAGGGCTAACCCGCCTTTACCCGCCGAGAATTTGTCCCGGTTTGGCCGCCCGCGGTAGGTGCACCCCATGCGGCGGCGCTCGTCATTTCTCTTGCTCACCTCCATCGCGTTGCTCGCGAGCTGCTCGTCCGCGAGCGCCCGCGCCCCGGAGGCCCAGACGCTCCCCGAGCCGCTCGCCGTCCAAGGGACCGCGAAGACGCTGCCGCGCGCTCCCGAGCGCGAGGCGGACCTCACGAAGGAGGCGCAAGCGAAGAGCTTACCCGGCGAGGCCGAGGTCAAGCCCGAGCCGGCCTCCGCGCCTCCGCCCGTCGATCCTGACCTCGACGGGAGGCCCCGCATGGCCGCCACCGACTACTTCGCGTACATCTACAAGAAGCCCAAGAAGGAGGGCCTCGCCCTCGGCTACGTGCGCATGGGCACGAGCGTCCCGCTCAAGTCCGACACTCCGGTCCTCCGCGAAGGCTGCAAACGAGGGTGGTACGCCGTCGAGCCTCGCGGGTTCATTTGCCTGGAAGATCGCACCACGCTCGACCTGAGCGATCCGTACTACCGCGCTCTAAAAGAGGTAGGCCCCGATCCCAACGCGACGTGGCCTTACTACTACGCGTTCTCCAACGGCGCGCCGATGTACAGTCGTCTACCCACGGCCGAGGAGCAGGAAAAGGCCGAGAAGAAGTTTGGCGCTCCCGGCAGCTATGTGCAGCTCCCGCTCTGGTCGCGCGGTCACGAGGAGCTTTTGAGCACCGAGCCCA
>CAYLJT010001046.1:0-2322 GCA_964383995.1 uncultured Polyangiaceae bacterium | reverse complement strand
GCACGTGGGCGTAGTGCCGGCTTTCGAGCCCGCTCGCCAGAGCCGCCAGCACCTCGGTGGTCGCCCAGGGGTTGGGAGGGTTCGAGATGGGCCGCATCCGTCATGGATAAACCTGAACGTCTGAACAGTCAAAGGGCCCACAAAATTTATTATCGATAATGACTTTCAACAACGGACCGGCGGTGCTACACCCTTCGGGTCGGTGGAAATCATGACGAAGTCAACCTGGTACTGCGTAGCCCTCGCGGCCCTCCTCGTGAGCGGTTGCTCCGGCGCGTCGGAGGACGGAGGGGGCTCGGGCGGGGCCGGCGGCGAGGGCGCGACCACCTCGTCGACCGCCAGCACGTCGTCGAGCGCCACGTCGTCCAGCTCCAGCACGGGGTCGGGCGGGGGTAGCGCCTGCTTGAGCGTCGAGGTCCTGTCGCAGGAAGAGATCGGGGCCGCGCCCTACGGCATCGCGGTGGACGACAGCCATGTCTACTGGGGCAACTCGGGTACAGGGCAGATCCGTCGCGCCACGAAGGACGGCAGTATGTCCGAGACACTGGCCGAGGGGCAGGGCTCCCCCTGGGGCGTCCGGCTCTTCAATGGCGAGCTGTACTGGGTCAGCCACTCGGTCGACGGCGTCCTGTCCAAGGTCGCCATCGACGGCGGTACCCCCGTCCCCCTGGCGACCGCCCCGGCGGCGAGGGACCTCGTGATCAACGGCAGCACCGTGTTCTGGACGCGCGAGCCCGACGATGTGGAGCGCGTGGGGCTCGATGGCAGCGAGCCGGCGCTCTTGATTTCGGCCAACATGCTGAGCAACACCATCGCCCTCGACGATACCTACATCTACTGGGTCAACCTGGGTGATGGGCAGGTCAAGCGGGCGCTGTTCGACGGCACGGAAGAGTCTCCCCTTGCCACCGGGCAGGCCCAACCCTGGGGCATCGCCCTCGACGACACGCATGTCTACTGGACCAACAGCGCCGACGGCAGCATCGCGCGTGTCGCGAAGACCGGCGGCGGGGTCGAGATCATCGCGACAGGGCAGGTGGCCCCGATGGGCATCGCCCTCGACGATACCCACGTGTATTGGGTCGACAACGAGACGGGCATCGTGGCCAAGGCCCCGAAAACCGGCGGCGAGCCGATCATCCTCGCCGACTGTCAGCATCGACCCCTGAAGCTCGTGCTCGACGAAACGCACGCGTATTGGACGGGCTCGACCGACGACACCGTGGTGCGGGTGCTGAAGTAGCGCCCGGTCCTCGCTCCGAGCCCGCTGCGCTATTCGGTCTCCTCGGTGGGAGACGCCTCGTCGGTGGGAGGGTCGTGTCCAGTCTCCAGAGCAGGTGGCGGCGCTTCCTGCACGCGCTCGTCGGGGCTCGTTCCACGCATCGGGTTGCTGGGCGGAATCGGCGGCGCGATGACCGGTGGCGCGATTTCTGGCGCCTCGGGCTCGACCGCGGGCGACGCGACCTCCGCGGCCTCTTTGTGCTTCGCTTGCGAGGTTCCGAGAGGGAAGGTCACGCCCGTGCCGGTCTTCCCGGGGGGCTTGACGTTCGGGTTGCCGCCCGTCTCGTTCGTCTTGCCACGGCCCGGTCGGTTGGGCGGACCGTCCAGGGTGGAGGGCTCGAACTTCAGCCGCTTGAGCGGTCCCACGACATGCCAGCCATAGAAGCCGTCGGGCCGCTTGGCGCGCTTGACCTTCTGGTCGAGGTCCATGATGCCGGGCGCCTTGGAGTCGGAGGCGCCCAACAAGGACTTGGTCAGATCGCTCTTGTCCCGGTAACCGTCGCTGAACTTGTAGCGCACGTAGAGGTCGGCGATGGAGTCGTCCCAGGGCTCGCGGATGGTGATCTTCCCTTCGCCCACGATCTCGATGTCGCCGCCCGACGCGCCGAGCTTGGTCAGCTTGAGGGTGCCTTCCTTGGCCTCCGCCGACACCACCAGATCGCCCACCTTGGCCTCGGGCAGAGCTAGCTTGCCCATGATCTTGGCCTTGCCATCCCCCACCGACACCCCGGCCAGGGTCATCTCAAAGGTACCTGACGCCTTGTTGAACTTACCTCCCGTCGGCTCCAGGTTCAGCGCGGCGGTAATCACACCCTTCAGGGGCACGCCGATGGCCGCCGCGATCGGCGCGAACTGACCGAGGTTGGCGCCGTCGATGGTCAGATTCAGGGGGCCGCTCTCCCCGCCTACCGGCGCCGTTCCCTCGATCTCCCCACCGAGCGCGCTCAGCCAGAAGTCGATCTTGACCTCCCCAAACAGAAGGGGCCAGAGGGGCACTCGGGCGTGGGCTCCGCGTCCGCGGTATCCGTGTCGGCGGGCGCG
>CAYLJT010001045.1:0-2338 GCA_964383995.1 uncultured Polyangiaceae bacterium | reverse complement strand
GCCCCTCGAGTCGGTGATCACCGCCTTGGGACCCGAGGCTGCGCAGCGCCGCGTTCGCATCGAGAACGCGGTCGACGCCCCCGCGGCGAACGCCCTCGTGCGCGACACGACGAGCCTGCGGCAAGTGCTTGTCAATCTGCTCCTGAACGCGGTCTCGGTTTCGCCACCGTCGGGCCGCGTGCGCATCGATGGCAGGCTGACGGGGCCGCGCCTCTTGACCTTGGGCGTCTCCGACGAAGGCCCCGGGGTGGAGGAGCACCTGCGCGCAACGGTGCTCACGGCCGGTCGTTCGACGCGCGCCGGTGGCGCCGGGGTAGGCCTGCGTCACGCGGCGGCCCTCGCACGCCACGCCTCTGGTGCGTTGGTCCTCGCGCCGAGCACCGTCGGCGCCCGCTTCGAGCTCACCTGGCCCTGTGTGCCGGCCGATTCACCGACCGCTTCGCGGCGCTTCGAGTCCCTCGCCGACCTCTTCCCGGGCACGCGCGTGCTCGTCGTCGAAGACGACGATGCGGTCCTCGAGCTGCTCGAAACCGCGCTCGGCGCTCGCGGCGCCGACGTGGTGGGCGTGCGCCACGCAACCGAGCTACCTCAGGCCCTCCTGACCGGAACGTTCGACGCCGCCCTCCTCGATCTTTCCCCCATCCAGGCCGACGTTGCGGGCGCCGTGGCGTCCGTTCGCAAGGCGAGCCCGGAGGCGCGTTTGGTCGTCATCTCCGGCAGTGCGGTAAGCCTGGCCGGCGCCCTCGACTCCAGCGACGTCGCCTGGGTACGCAAGCCGTTCGAGATTTCCGAAATCGTCCGCGCCATCCGGGCTCGAGCTCCAAAATAGATTTGAGCACAAAATAATCGTCTGGGTGGAAAAAGGGTCGCGCTGGTCCCCCCTGCCGGGGCGAGGTAATGCGTCGAAAGGGCCGTGTTTTACGGCATTTTGCGCCGAGTAGGCGCCCGGGGTGGGGGGCACGGCGAAACGGAAAAGGCAAGGTTCGCGCTTTCCCGTGTTTGTTCTTTACAGTCGGCAATTTCTACCCGTATAGGTAAAGTCTGGCATTTTGTGCTCAAAATGTTTTTTTGCGAGGTCAGGCGGGCATGGAGAAAAGACGCGAGGTGGGTGTTCGACCGCGGTGCAACCCTCCGAGCGTGGGGAAATTGGCTAGGTGGCCATCCCTACCAGGGGACGCGCCGACAACGCGGCGACGGCCAGGCACCCTCGGCCTGCTCCCGCTCGCCCCGCTGATCCTGGCCCTCGGTTGCGGAAAAGACGCCTCCCCGCCAGCGACGGTGGTCGTCACGGCCTCGTCCTTCGCCTTGAGCCCCGGTTGTACAGGCAGCCCCAGCGAGGTTCCTGGAGCCCCGATCTGGGCTCAGCGCTACGGTGACGCCAAGAGTCAACATGGACGGCAAGTCGCCATCACCCCCGCGGGCGACCTCCTCGTCACGGGTCAGTTCTTCGGCGATATCGCCCTTGGCGGCACCACCCTCGTGAACCTGGGTGGGGAAGACGCCTGGCTTGGCAAGTTGGACGCCGCGGGCGCTCCCATCTGGGGCCTCCAGTGGGGCTCCGCCGCCGCGCCGCCCCTCTACACCTACGGTCTTACCCTCGCCAGCGACCCGTCAGGAAACATCTTCCTCGGAGGACAGCTCACGGGCGACGCCGATCTGGGAGGTGGTTCGTTTACGAGCGCCGGCTCCGACGACATCTTCATCACGAAGCGCGACGCGAACGGCGCCCATTTGTGGAGCAAGCACTACGGCGACGCGGCCGCGCAATACATCCTCGGTCTTGCCAGCGACGCGAGCGGTGATCTGTTCGTGGTAGGTTACTTCGCAGGCACCATCGACTGGGGTACCGGCCCGTTGACGAGCGCGGGTAGCTTCGACATCTACATCGCGAAGCTCGACGGTGCCACGGGCGATGGCGTGTGGGCTCACCGCTACGGTGATGGCAGTGTCCAGAACGCTTGGGCGCTCGGCGTCGACGCGTCCGGCAGCGTCACCTTCGTCGGTAATTTTTCGGGCACGGTCGACTTCGGAGGGGGGCCCGTCCAAAGCCCCGGAGCGTCCGACTTCGATGCCTTCGCGGTTCAGCTCGACGCTGCGGGAAACTACGTCTGGAGCCGCACGTTCGGTGGAGCGGGCACGACATCGCTCAGCAGCATGACGCTGGACAGCGCGGGAAACATCCTGCTCGGTGGGTCGTTCCAGGGCACGCTGAACATGGGCGGCACACCCCTGACTGCTAGCAACCTGGACGACGCCTTCCTTGCCAAGCTCGATCCTGCGGGAAACACCGCCTGGAGCCTTGCCTTTCCTGGAAACGACTTCCAGCGCGTGGTGGATA
>CAYLJT010001044.1:0-2340 GCA_964383995.1 uncultured Polyangiaceae bacterium | reverse complement strand
CGAGCTTTTGGCGTGTCGCGTTGGGGGGCGCTTGGACGCCCTCAAGGCGGCTCCATGAGGAGTGAAGCGTCGACGGCGCCCCTGACGCTCGACCTCGATGCGCCCCGTTTGGACGCCATCGTGGACCGCGAGAGCATCGAGGCCATCGAGGCTTCTCTCAGCTCGCTCTTCGACGTTCCCGTGCGCGTTCAATCCATCAAGACCGACCCGGCCACGTTGCCCCAGTCGGGGGCCGGCGCGCGCGTCCATGTCTTTCCCGTGGAGGTCGGCGGTCTACCCATGGCGTGGGTCGTCGTGGGGCCGTACGTCCACCCCGACCACCCCGAGTCGAGCCTACCTCGTTGTGCCGAGGTGCGCGCCCTCGCCCTCGTGGAGCACGCGCGCGTCACCCTCGAAGTGCTGCTCGATCGGGCCTTTCGTTCGGCCGCGACGTCGACCTTGCACGCCTCGTCGCTGCGCGAAAGTCACCGCGAAATCTCGGCGAAAAACGCGGCGCTCGAGGAGGCCATGACCCGCCTTAGCGAGCTCGAACGTTTGAAGACCAACTTCCTCGCCACCATCTCCCACGAGCTGCGCACGCCGCTGACCTCGATCATCGGCTACAGCGAGATGCTCGCCGAGGGCATCGGCGGCTCGCTCACCGAGGAGCAACGCGAGTTCGTCGACACGGTTCGACAAAAAAGCGTGCAGCTCCTCGAGCTCATTCTCCGGCTGCTCGACCTCTCGAAGCTGGAGAGCGGTGCCGCGGCGATCACCTACGACGACGTGGTGGTGGCCGATCTGGTGTCCGAGATGATCGACGCATCCGCGCCCTCCGCGGCAAAAAGGTCGATCCGCGTCATCGCCGAGCCCGAGCCGGAGCGCCTCGCGGTGATCGGCGACCGCGAGCGTTTGCGCCAAATCGCCAGGCACCTCATCGACAACGCGATCAAGTTCTGCGAGGCAGGCGGCGAGGTCAGGGTGTCGGTCCAGCCCGCTGCGCGTTCGTCCCCCGACGACGTGGGCGCTTCGCTGCTATTGCCTGTCCGAGACGTGGTGGAGCTGCGCGTCGCCGACACCGGCTCGGGCATCCCGGAGACCGATCGGCAGCGCATCTTCGATCCGTTCTTTCAGCTCGATCAATCGCCCACACGGCGGCACGGCGGAGCAGGCGTCGGGCTCGCCATCGTGCGCCGTCTGGTGGAGGCCCACGGCGGCACCGTGCACGTCGAGGCCAATGCGCCCCGCGGCTCGGTGTTCGTGGTCGGCCTGCCGAGAGCCAACGGGCCGCCGTCCAGCGGCCAACCGTGAGCAGCGAGCGGGACCGGATTGGCATGTTGGCCGCGCTGTTTGGCGGGGGCGACCGCGGCGGCGGCGCCTTCGGCATTGGCGACGACGCGGCGCTCGTGCCTGGTGCTGCCGAGTCGTTCGTGTGGACCGTCGACGCGGCCGTGGAGGGCGTTCACTTCGACACGACGAAGATGGCCCTCGAAGACATCGGCTATCGAGCCACGATGGCGGCTGCGAGCGACCTCGCTGCGATGGGCGCCGATCCGCGAGGCGTGTTGTCGGCCCTCGTGCTGCCCAAGGGGTTTGACGACGACGCGTTGTTGGCGCTCGCCAAGGGGCAGAGGGCCGCGGCAGATAGTCTCGAAATCGCGGTTTTGGGCGGGAATTTGGCGCGTGGCGGCGAGCTTTCGATCACGACGACCGTGCTCGGGGTAACGCCCAGGGCCCTATTGCGCAGCGGCGCGCGGGTCGGAGACACCTTGTGGTTGGCGGGCGAGGTGGGCTATGCGGCGGCGGGGCTTGCCCTCGTGTTGCGCGGGGAGGGCGCCGAGGGGCCCGACGCCGACGCAAAGCGCAGGGCGAAGACGGCCTTTCTACGTCCTTTGGCGCATATTCGAGAGGGCCAGTTGGCAAGGCCCTACGCAAGCGCCGCCATCGATCTGTCCGACGGCTTGGCCTGCGATGCAGGCCAGTTGGCCGAGGCCAGCGGCCTGCGTGTGGTGCTGTTCGAGGGGGCCATTGTCGATGATGGCTTGCGGCGCCTCGCGAGGGTGGTTGAGCGCGACGCCCTCGCCTTGGCCCTGCATGGCGGCGAGGACTACGCGCTCCTCGTAGCGGCGCCCGCGCGCGCGCCCCTCGCGGGCTTCAGGCCGATTGGCACCTGTGTCGCGCGCGCGCCCGGGGAGGGCGCGGTAGCGGTGGCGAACGAGGCGGGCGACGTGCGGGCGATCACCGCGGCTGGCTTCGACCACTTCGCAAGGGGTTAGGGTGCTTGATGCGCGGCGCGCTCGAAGAAGCGCCGCGAGCCGTCGCTCCGCCGGATCGGGGGCGCGTGTCTCGGACACGCCGCCC
>CAYLJT010001043.1:0-2344 GCA_964383995.1 uncultured Polyangiaceae bacterium | reverse complement strand
GTGTGGCGGAACGGGTGGCACGAGCCGCGCTTGCCGATGTTCGCGGCGGCTGAGCCACGAGGGCGACAGGCCGTCGCCGCTCTCGTTCAGAAACAACCAGCCATCGTTGGGCTCGATGGCGCAGCGCGGGCGCGTGTCGTCGAGGTACTTCTTCACCTACGCGAGCGCGCGGTTGCCGATGGGCACCACGCGGTCCTTCTTGCCCTTGCCCTGACGCACGGCGAGCACGCCGCGGTCGGCGTCGATGTCGAAGACGCGCAGCGCGCACAGCTCGGCGCGGCGGACGCCAGTGGAGTACAGCACCTCGAGGGGAAGAGCCTCGAGCGCAAAAGGCCCGGGCCGCCCTCGTTCCTGGAGGAGCGGCTCGCTCAAGTGCGAAAGCTGCCGAAGCGCAAGCAGGAGCAGCTCGGGCGCATGATCGATGCGTTCTTGGCCGCCGAGCAGCGCTCGGCCTGAGCTACTCCGCGCACGCGCGGCTCGCCCTACTCCGCGACCGCGTCGGCCGGCAGGTCCGCGTCGAGCGCGCCCTCCACGTCGAAGAACGGGTCGCACACCATCACCGGCGGCGTCGGCTTCGTGTCGTCGGCCAGCACCGCCTCGACCTCCTCGGGCGCGGTGTCGTCCACCAAGATCACCGCCGGCGCGCGCGACAGGTCGGCGACGTCGAGCACGCGGCAGCGGCCGTCGTCCGGCCCGCAGTCCGCGTCGCTCGTGCACAACAGCGCGCACATCGCCGTGATGCGGTCGCGCTGCCAGAACTGCGTGCCCTCCGGGCAGCCATAGTTCGCAGCCGCGAGCACCTCGTCGTCGCTCGGCTCGTCGACGACGCCGTCCGGATGCGCGGCCTTCCACGCCTCAGCAGCGGCGTCGTTCGCTGTCAGCCGCGCTGCGTAGAGCGGGTCGTCGCTCTCACCGGCCGCATCCTCGTCAGCCGCAACCACCAGAGACGCGATTGAGCAGAGCATGAACATGATTGCAAGACGCGCGAAGCTTGTCCGACTCACACCGCCCTCCTTTCTCTCTAGGCAACAAGTCCACAGCTCAGCTTTTTGAGGGCAACTTCCTACTGTCAATCACGCGGACGATTCCACCACTTTTGCAGTCGATTTCGAGCAGGCACATCATTGACCGTGTGGCATCAGACAAGTGCCATGCCGAGCAGAATACAGTGTCCCACGACCCCGAAAATCCATGCAGTTCGCTGACACTGTATTCGTTCCTGGTGTCATCATTTACGAAAAGTTCTCGCACAACATGCGTCTCGAGATGCACCGTCGAGATACCACGCGGATCGTGAATCGGCCCATCGCTGGTCGCCTTGAAGACCATGAAGAATGCCTGCGGCAGCGTCTGTGAAACGATCACGCCCTCCCACGAGACGCCGTCATCGTGCGGGCCCACAAGCTTGCCTCGGCGCTCGTCGAACCGCTTTAGCCAGAGCTGCTCTCGCCTGCGTCCGAACGCGTCGACTCCATCGTAGCAGTAAGCAAACAGCTGACAGACGCTGGAATAGCTATTGATTATTGTCACAGGTACTCGCTGCATCGGCCGTTTTGCCGCAAGTCTCGCAGACGTGGCGCTATGTTGCATCGTCCATCTGGAAAGGCGTCAACACTGCAAATGAACGACTCATTTATGCAGGTGAAAACGCATTGCGTACCCGATCCCGCGCCGCTGCAGCGCTCCTCACTCGGTGGCGGAGAGGGTTGGGAACACACATCCCCCTGATCGGGGAGAACGGGCTCGCCAGGCCCCGGCACTGGTTGGGGGGTTGGTACGGGACTCATGTCATCGGGAGGAAGGCTCATGCCATCATCTGGGACTGGGAAATCTGGAACGTCCGGCGTTGGTGGGAAGAGCGGCAGCGGTGGCGTTAACGGCGGTGCGGTGGGAGGCATCGGGAGAGTTCTGCCCCCCACGCCGGCGAAAGGCCGAAGGCCCTCGACGAGTAGGCCGACGTTGCGTCCGTTGGGGTCAATGTTCGAGAGCGGCCTCGCTGCCGCGTACCCGTACGCCTGTGGCCCGTAGAACCTGCGTGCTGCCTGCGCATGGAGCGGCTCTGGGCTTGTGAACTGCCCGATCTCGGGGATGTAGTTGCGCCACCCGTTGTTGTGGACGCCACCGACGTCGATCGACTGGCCCGGATAGCGAAACCGCCAGGCCGGCATCGGATCCTGGAGCGTATCGGTCACGACGTCACCGTTCGTGTTGTTCGAGGACCTCCACGCGTCGAACACCAACCGGCTGATCCGCGTGCCGCTTGTTGTCGCCATCTTCCTCGGGATTCCCATGCGATCAGTATGCAGGTTGAAGAGCTGTGGGCCGGCCGTCGGGCTCTTGGCCA
>CAYLJT010001042.1:0-2344 GCA_964383995.1 uncultured Polyangiaceae bacterium | reverse complement strand
CTCGCCCGCGATGGCGAGCTGAATGTCGAAGACGATGGGTAGATCCATCAGCAAGACGCGCGTCGCGGTGACCTGAAAGTCGTGCATCATGACCGCCGCGGGCAGCGTAATGTCCTCGCTTTTGTTGAGGTTTCCAAGCTTGTCGGCGCGGTGGTAGGTGACCTTGGGCTCGAGGATGTGGTAGCCGAAGAACAGCATCTCGCCGGTCAGCGGATCGATCTTCGGGTGCGCGGTCATTCCGGTCTTCAACAGGCCAGTAAAGTCGTAGGGCCCGATGGTGGTCAGGTCCGACGAGCGCACCTCGTAGGGCAGCCCCGTCTCCAGAAGGCACAGGGTCCTGCCGGCGTGGTGGATCACGCTCGTGTTGGCCTGATGGTCGGTCAAGGTCGGCGGGCCGCCGGAGGGCTCGGCGCCGAGGGCCTCGGTCTGTACATAACGCCCCTTGTACCAAAGCGCCTTGCCGCCCGACAGGCGGGTGCCGTGGATCATGCCGTCGCCCAAGAACCAGTGGGCCGACTCGCCCGACAGCGGGTTTGGGCCGTTGCGCAGATAAAGCCCGTCGAGGGCCGTTGGCAGGGTGCCAGTTACGACGAGCTGCGTCGCTTCGCTCTCGGACACAGGGCCGTAGTTGCCGCAGTTCCACCAGGCCTTGTCGCACGCGCCTCCGGGCGCTCCTCCCGCCCCGCCCGCCCCGCCGCCCGCCCCGCTAGCCGACCCGGGGGCGTCGTCGCTGCAGCCCGGGAGCAGGTGCAGGCCGCCGAGGGAGAGTCCGGCGAGGCCACCAAGGTGAATGAAACGGCGGCGAGAGAGGGCGGAGAAGGGGCGTGCCATGCGCGGATGCTAACCCGAGCACGGGGGCTCCGAAAGAGCCGAGAACGGGGTATGCTTGGGCCATGGACGCCGTTCTCGTGGCCGCCGCCATCCCGATCTTCTTCCTCGCCATCGGCCTCGAGCTATGGATCGCGAAGCGCCGAGGCCGACGTGTCTACGTCTACCACGACTCGATCGCGAACCTCTCGAACGGCGTCGGTCAGCTCGTGTTTGGGGTGTTGTGCAAGTTCCTCACGATTGGCCTCTACACGCTTGTCTACGAGCGCTTTCGCCAGATGACGATCGAGCCCTCCGTGCTGTCATGGGTGCTTGTCTTCTTGGGCGTCGACCTCGGCTATTATTCGTTTCACCGGGCCAGCCACCGCGTGAACTTCCTGTGGGCGGTCCACGCCGTTCATCACCAAAGCGAGGAGTACAACCTGTCGGTTGCCCTGCGTCAGGCGTGGTTCGAGCCCATCGTCACGGGCGTCTTCTACTTGCCGCTCGCCGTGCTCGGCTTCTCACCGCTGTTGTTCAGCACCGCAGTGACCCTCAACACGCTCTACCAGTTCTGGGTGCACACGCGCCTCATCAAGAGCCTCGGACCCCTCGAAGGCATCGTGAACAGCCCCGCTTCGCATCGCGTGCACCACGGCCGAAATCCCAAATACATCGACAAGAACTATTCGGGCATGCTGGTCCTTTGGGACCGCTTCTTTGGCACTTACCAGCCGGAGAGCGAAGAGCCCGTGTACGGCGTCGTCAAGCCCCTTCACAGCCTCAACCCCCTTTGGGCAAACTTCGAGGTATGGGCGAAAATGGTCGAAATGGCCCGGCGAACCCCGCGCGTCGTGAACAAGCTGCGGGTCTTCTTCGCGCCGCCCGAGTGGCTCCCGCCGGAGGAGGGCGGTCGGGCGGTGATCCCCGAGGTGGAGCGGACGAGCGAGCTTGGCTGGGATGTCCGTGCGCCGCGCGCCATCGATGTCTATGTGGGGGCGCAGTTCGCGCTCGTGGCGGTGTTGGCGTCAGGCTTCTTGCTCATGCAAGATCACCTGCACACGGCCGAGATCGTGGCCGGCGTGGGCTGGTTCGTGGCATCGATGGTGGCCTGGGGCGGCCTCGTGGAGAACAAGAGGTTCGCAGTTCCGCTGGAGCTCTTGCGGCTCGCGGCAGCGCCCGTCCTCGGCGTGTGGGTGTTTGCGTCGCTGGGTGTTCCGGCGGCGTTGCCGGTATTTCTAACGGCGACCGTGCTCTCGGGCGTCGCCCTGCTGGCGATTCGGCGCAAGACGCACTGACCCCTGGAGGCCGCAAGGCCTATCGAGGGCGTGTCGATTCGTGCGAATCGATCGCCAGAAGTGGTGGAGCGGAGCTAACCGGATGAGAGCGGCGAAACCGGGCTTTTGCCGCGATTTCGCCGCTTCGACGGACCAAGGCGTTAGCGCGCCTTGACCTTGGCTTTTTTGTCGCCCGAGTGACCGTGGAAGGTGCGGGTCGGCGCGAACTCACCGAGCTTGTGGCCGACCATGTTCTCCGT
>CAYLJT010001041.1:0-2346 GCA_964383995.1 uncultured Polyangiaceae bacterium | reverse complement strand
GGGCTCGGTCATCCATGGCATGCACGCCGTGGAGCACGACGAGGTGGCCGTTCAAGACATGCGGAACATGGGCGGTCTACGCCGCGTCATGCCGCGCACGGCGCTGACCTACAAGATAGCCTGTTTCGCGATTACCGCGGCGCCTGTGCCGTTTTTTGCAGGGTTCTGGTCGAAGGACGAGATCCTCTGGAAGGCCTTCTCCACCGAGCATACGGGCGCGATTCCAGGCGTGCTGATCTACGTCATGGGCCTGGCTGCCGCTTTAGGCACGTCGTTTTACATGTGGCGCAGCTATTACCTCACCTTCGAGGGCGAGCACGCCAAGCCCGAAATCGCCAAGAAGGTCCACGAGTCTCCCGCCGCCATCACCTACGTGCTGGTCGTATTGGCCTTCCTCTCCACGTTTGCTGGGGCGGTGCTCGGCTTCTCGACGCACTTCATCGGTGGCCACGGCGAGCCCCTGCTCGAACAATGGTTGCACCCCGTTTTGGCGCACGGCGAGGCCAAATTTGCGCATCACGGCCTCGGGCTCGAGCTCTCGCTCATGGCGTTGTCCGTCGGCGGCGCCATCGCCTCCTGGGCCCTCGCGCGCTCGCGCTACGGCGAAAAGCGCTCCAAGACCTGGGCGACCGACGAACAGTCGCTCCCCGGTTACACCCTTTTGCTCAACAAATACTACGTTGACGAGATCTATGCGGCGAGCGTCGTTCGCGCCTTCATGGGTCTTCGAATCCTGCTCGCCAACATGGACCGCTACATCGTTGACGGCATCGTCAACGCGTTCTCCGTGGGCGGCCGCGCGGCCGCCTGGGTAACGGCCACGATCGACAGCTACATCGTTGACGGAGCCGTCAACTTCGTCGCCGAAGGCACCCTCAAGGCGGGCGGAAAGCTCCGCACGCTGCAGACGGGCCGCATCCAAAACTACGTATATGGTCTGCTGGGGGGCGTCGCGTTCTTCAGTATCGTCCAGTACTTCCTCTTCAAGTGACCGCAGAATTGCGCGCCGACCGATGAGAGATTCGATGTCGAAGAGAAACGTGCGAATAGGCAATAAAGCGTGGTTTAGCGCGCTCCTGTGCTCCTTGGTCGTGCTCTTGGGCCTCTTTGGCCCGCGAGCTGCCCAGGCCGACGAGCCCGCGGCGCCCGGCCGAATCATGCTGACGGTTCCCGGCGGGGGGCCCCTCGAGCTTGCGCACCAAGGGGAAGCGTACACGGGGTCTTTTGCCATCGAGAACGTCGGCGCGGGGCCGCTGAAGGTCACGAACGTCGCTGTCCTGACCTCGCCCGACAACCCGCGTGTGCCGCCCGGAGTCAGCGCCGAAATCGAAGGTGGGGCGGGCAAGAGTGTCAGTCTTGCCCCCGGCGAAAAGCGCAATGTCGTCGTGCGCTGGAACCCCGCTCAGGCCAAGGCCAAAGAGCTCTACGGCCACGTGATCGTCGAGTCGAGCTCGGCCCCCATCGGCGCCGAAGAGCCTGGACGGCCGGTGGCGATGGGCATCCACGCCGAGCGCGGCGTGGGCCTCGGGTTCATTGGAGAGCACATCCTCTCCGTCATGACGTTCCTGCCGCTGCTTGGCCTCATTCTCATCTTCATTGCCCACCTCATTGGCTACAAGGACGACAAGAAGATTCGCGATCTGACGGTTGTCATTCAGGGCGTCAACCTCCTGCTCGGCATCTGGCTCTATTACAACTTCGACACCTCGTTCAGCCGCATGGACGGCAACGGCGGCTACCAGTTCATCGAGCATGGCTCCTGGATTCCGTCGTTGAACGTCGAGTACTTCGTGGGCGTCGACGGGGTCTCGATCTCGATGGTCGTGCTGACCTCGCTGATCTCGTTCGTCGGCGCGCTCGCCAGCTTCAGCGTGAACGACCAGCTCAAGGGCTACTTCGCGATGTACAACCTGCTCGTCACAGGCATGTACGGCGTCTTCATCGCCCTCGACCTCTTCATGTTCTACGTGTTCTGGGAGGTCATGCTCCTTCCGATGTACTTCCTCATCGGCATTTGGGGCGGCCCCCGGCGGCAATACGCGGCCATCAAGTTCTTCCTCTACACGCTCGCGGGCAGCGTCTTCATGCTGCTGGCGTTCATTTGGTTCTATCTCCACGGCGACCCCTCTTACCTCGTCGATGGCACGTCGGCGGCGCGCACCTTCTCCATCCCGGAGATCATGCAGGTGGCCTGGGCAGCCAAAGGCGAGACCATCTTGGGCCTCGCGGCGGTCAAGGTCGTGTGGGTCTGGCTCTTCGTCGGGTTCGCCATCAAGATACCCATGTTTCCGTTCCACACGTGGTTGCCCGATGCCCACGTCGAGGCGCCGACGGCCATCAGCGTCA
>CAYLJT010001040.1:0-2349 GCA_964383995.1 uncultured Polyangiaceae bacterium | reverse complement strand
AGCTGAGGGTCGACACATCGGAGCGGGTGCGCTCGATGAGGCGGATCTCCATGGCGCCCGAGTTGTTGAGCTCGTGGGCGGTCAACACGACGGCCGGCACGACGGTGAAGCTTCGTCCGAACGAGAAGCCGGAGTAGTCGACCTGTTGACCCGCCAAACCGAAGTCGATGGGACCCGCATTGACGCCGGCCCCCGCGGGACCGGTGGGGCCTTGGGGGCCTACGGGGCCGGTGGGGCCGGCCGGGCCCGTGGCGCCCGTTGCGCCCGCGGGACCGGCGGGACCTTGCGGACCGGCGGCTCCCTGCGCGCCCGTTGCGCCCGCGGGACCGGCGGGACCCTGCGGACCAGCGGCTCCCTGCGCGCCCGTTGCACCCGTGGCACCTGCCGCGCCCGCGGGGCCGGCAGGGCCCTGGGCGCCAGCAGCCCCCGCGGGCCCTTGCGCTCCGGTAGCACCCTGGGGTCCGGCGGGGCCTTGCAGGCCCGTCGGGCTACCTACCCATTGGCCATTGGCATTGATGACGGTTCCTACCCCCGCGATGGACACGGAGGTCGGGTGGATATCGCCAACCGCGTCCCCTGCGACAAGGGCGTAGGGGACGCTGCCGATCTCCGAGCGCGGCGCCATTTCCGGATCCTGACCTACCGTCATCCCGAAATAGCGCGTCGACCCATCGAAGACGCCCGGGCCGAACGGAACGACGGTGCCCAAGGCCGCGGAATAATAGCCTTCATCGAAGGTCAACGTGTGAAGCTCGCTCCAGAGCGGCACCGTCGCGCTGGGCGAGTCGTAGATGGCAAAGACGACGTCGATCGTCGCGTTGACGGGCGCCTGACTGCCGTCGAAGAGCCGCCCCTGGTGGGCCAACGTGACCGGAACGCCGGCGCCTGCCGAAGCCGAAATGAGGGCTCCGGCCGACAGCAAGGTCGCCGCGAGGAGGCCGCGAAGGAGGCTTGGTTTCGTCATCATCATCGCCCGAGCGACCTACGCGGGGCCGTCCGTCAGGGGAGCGTCTCGGTCGCCCCGATCAGGCCGCCCTGCACGCGATAGCTGGGCGACGTCGCGGTATCTTGATTGAGGGTAGGTTGCCCGAGGGTGTAGACCGCCGTGTAGTTCGGGCTCGTGCTCTTCGTGCCCGCACCCACGATCTCCGTCGGGGAGTGCTGGAAGCAAGGCGTGCAAGGTCCGCCGCAATCGACGCCGCCTTCGCCCTGGTTTTGCAGGCCATCGGAACAGGTCGGCGACGAGTAGCAGACCGTCAGGGTAGGTCGCAGGCCCGCGTTACCGACCTCGCTCGCGCCGAGCTGTGCGCGCGCGCCGCCCGGTTCCTCGATGAGAACGCCGTAGTTGGGCGTAGTGCCGGCGTTCCAGGCCTGAACGAGCGGGGTCAGGGAGACGACGGCGTGGCCGTTCGTGGGGATGGACTTGGGGAGGAAGGTCGCGGCCACTGCGGAATCGAAGGCGGAGCCGAAGGAGCTCCAGGTGACGGTGCTCTCGGACCAAGGCGCCGTGACGCGGTGAATTTGGGCGGTGCCCACGGCCACCGCCGTGGCGACGACGACGTCGAGGGTGGCCGACTGGATGGGCACATTGCTCGGGATGGGGGTCAGATCGAACTGGATGAGCGACATGCGCGTGGCCGACCCCTGGGCCCCGATATTGAGGACGAGAGTGCTGCCGTTGTTGGCAACCGCACGGGTGGGATCGACCGGGTCGAAGACGATCGTCGCGTCGGTGACCGCGGTGGGCGCGATGGCCGTCCGCCGGATGACCGTGCACGAGACCCCCTGCTCTGCGGAGGCAACCGCTTCGTTGGCGGTGGGCTCGGGCTCCGACTCGGCGGAGCAACCGAGGACGCTCGTGGTGAAAAGCAAGGCCGCACCGAGGGACGCCAAGCCGCCCCCCGACGTCCGTCCTGACGCGCTTTGAAGAATGAGTGTGCTCATAGGTCGCATCCGTTTCGGGGCCGAAACAGCCAACCTCTCATGTAACACGAGCCTTAAGGGCTTCGTCAAGGACTTTTCTACACCATCATCTCGGCCTTTGAATCGGCCTTTTGAAGGCCGCTCAGCCCACTGCGAGCTCGATACGGCCGAGGCGTTCGTTCGTTCCCGTGACTCTTACGCGGAGCGGATCGCCCACGTGGTAGGTGCGCGCTGGGCCCTTCATGACTTCGCGCAAGAGGTCGGCTTCGAAGGGGCCTCCGGGCAGAGCGTCGATGGCGCAGGTGCCTGTCACGCCCGGCTCGTCGAGCCAGACCACCAGGCCGAAAGCCTTGACCGCGAACACGTGGCCTTTGAACTCTTCGCCTACCTTCGACGCGAACAGCCGGGCTACCAGCATGCGGCGGC
>CAYLJT010001039.1:0-2350 GCA_964383995.1 uncultured Polyangiaceae bacterium | reverse complement strand
CGGTGACGGACACGATGCCCGGGTGCCCGATGGCCGCCGGGGCCCTGGCTTCGGCCAGAAAGCGCGCGGCCAAGTCGCCGTGCATGCGCAGGTGCGGGTGCAGGACCTTGAGAGCGACCTCGTTGCCCGTGTACTTGTGCCGGGCGCGGAGCACGACGCCCATGCCTCCCTGGCCGATCACGGAGGCCACCTCGTAGCGCCCGTCGATGAGCTTGCCCTGCCACTCTGTGTTGGGACCGGTGCTCGCCATTCGCCAGGGGACAGTAGCAGGCCCGGGAAAAACTCCGCAGCCTGCTTTTTCGGGCGCGCGTTTCGTGCCGGACACCCCGCGCGCCCCAAGTTCGGCATGGATTCCAGCTTGGGCTCGGCTCCGCCAAGAGGCCTGGAGCCGCAGCGAGACTTTTCGCCGGCAGCACTAGCGGAGAAAGCGCGATGTCGCGTAGCCTCGTTAGGCCGTGCTGCCCGAGATCCTCGAACCGCAAGCTCGATTCACGATCGGGGACCGCGTAGGCAGCGGCGGGATGGGGGACATCTACAAGGGCATCGATGTGCAGACCGGTCAGCCGGTCGCCATCAAGCTCCTGCGCTCGAGCGCGACGGCCGCGGAAATCGCGCGTTTTCGCCGGGAAATCGCGGTGCTCGCGGATCTGCGCCACCCGAACATCGTGCAATACGTCGCCCACGGTCGCTGGTCGGACAACCGACATTTCTTCGCGATGGAATGGCTCGACGGGGAGGACCTCGGTCAACGCCAACGGCATGCGCCGGTAGGCATGCGCGACGCCGTCGAGGTCGTGCGCCGCGCGGCAGCGGCGATGGCCGCCATCCACGCACGGGGCGTCGTTCACCGCGATTTGAAGCTCTCGAACATCTTCCTCGTGCGTGGCCGTGGCACCGCCGTCAAGCTGATCGACTTCGGCGTGGTCAAGCCGGAAGCCCCCGATGAGCACCAAACGGAGCGCGGTGCGATCATCGGCACGCCGCATTTCATGGCGCCCGAGCAGGCCCGCGGCGAGCCCATCGACGCGCGCGCCGACGTGTATTCGCTCGGCTCCGTGTTGTTTCGCTTGATCACGGGCCGCAACGTGTTCGAGACCGAGCACGTCATCGCCTTGCTCGGCCGGCTCGTGCTCGAAGATCCTCCGAGCCCCGCGAGCCTGCGCTTCGATGTGCCCGAGACGTTGGATCAGGTGATTTTGCGCTCCATCGCGCGGGACAAAAATCAGCGCTTCGAAGACGGCGGGGATTTGGCGCGCGCGCTCGCGCGTGTGGGTCCCCTCAACAACGATCCGCCGGCCACCGATCGCTCCGCGTCGGCGGTTCGCAAGACCGTCCCCGATGTCAGCGACGGCATCCCCGCGAGCTACGGCGGCAGCAAGCCGGCGCGGCCCGGGGCCGCCGAACGCCGCGTGGTCGCCGTGGCGCTGTACGACTTGGGAGGCCAGGGACTGCCCGCGGAAGTGGATCACGCGCTCCGCGATTTGCTCGGCGACGACACGCGCCTGGAGCCCCTCGCGGGTGGGCAGATGGTCGCGGTGTTGGGCGTCGAGCGGAGCCGCGGCGACGAGGCGATGCGCGCCGCGCGCGCGGCCTTGATGGTGGCCGCGGCGATGCCCCAGGCGCGCGTGGCGGTGGCCGTGGGACACGCCGTGCGAGGGCGCGCGAACCTCGCGGGCGAAGGCCTGGAACGCGCCGTGCGGCAGCTCGAGCATGCGGCTCCGGGAACGGTGCGTATCGATCCGCACGCGGGCGAGAGCTTGGAGGGGCGCTTCATCGTGCAGCGCGACAGCCTCGGCAGCGCGCTCATCCGCGAGGACGAGAGCGGCTTCGTCGGGCGCAAGCTGCTCGGACGACCGACACCGACCGTCGGCCGCGAAAAAGAAGTCGCGCTTTTGCAGGGCATTTACGCCGAGCTCATCGAAGAAGGGACGCCCCGCGCCGCGCTCGTGACGGGCCCCGCGGGCATCGGCAAGAGCCGTGTGCGCAGCGAGCTCATGCAAAGGCTCGAGGTCTCGCCATCGCGCCCCGATCTTTTGCTGTGCCGCGGCGATCCGATGAGCCAATCGGCGAGCATGTCCGCCCTCGGCAACGCCCTGCGCTCGCTCATCGGCATCAAAGACGGCGGCGAAAATCAGGAGCAGGTGCAGCGTGTGAGGCAACACGTCGCCAAGCGCTTGCCCCGCACGCTCCGCTTCCTCGCCGCGTTCTTGGGTGAGCTGATCGGCGTGCCCTTCCCCGACGAAGCCGACGAGCCGCTGCGTGCGGCCCGGGCGAGCGCGCAGCTCATGTCGTCACGCCTGCGCATGGCGCTCGAAGCGTACGTGCGCGCCTGCGCCGAGCGCTCGCCGCA
>CAYLJT010001038.1:0-2356 GCA_964383995.1 uncultured Polyangiaceae bacterium | reverse complement strand
ATTCCGCACTTTTTGGCGATCGCCACGTTTCGCCGCGACGACTACGCGCGGGCGGGCCTGAAGGTGTTGCCCAACGTGCGCGGCGAACGCGTCACGCGCCACCACATCGTCGCCTACACGCTCGTCTTGTTGGCGGTAACGAGCACGCTCTTGTCCTTGGCGGGGCCCGTGTTCGACGGGATTTGCATCGCTTCGGGGCTCGGATTTTTGGGCTTCGCGCTGCGCGGCCTGAGCAAGACGGCGGGCGATCGCTGGGCCAAGGGGCTCTTTGCGTACTCGATTGTTTATCTCACGGTGCTACTCATCGCCCTTGCCATTGGTGCCTGAGACTCGCCCCGTCCGAGGTCCGTTCGAGCCGCGTTGGCTGTGGGTGCTGTTCGTTCTCTTCGTCGTTGCGGTGCCCCTCTTAGGTCTTTGGATCGATGGGGGCGGCCCCCTGAAATAGGAACAGCCCATGGCCGATATCGTTGAAGCTCAAACGAATTTGGCGGCGCGCACACCCCTCCACGACCGCTTCGCGCTGCTCATTGCCAAGCCGTGGTTTTGGGTGGTGTTCGTCGGCCTCGTGTTCTCGGTGGTCTTGGGTCGCGCGTTTCGCGCCGAGGTGCCGACGCCCCCCGAGCTCGATCTCGCGCTGCCGGCGTTTGTGCTCACCGATCAGGACGATAAGCCGTTTCGCAGCGAAGATTTGCTGGGCAAGGTGTGGGTTGCAAACTTCATGTTCACGAGCTGCCCCAGCGTGTGCCCCAAGCTCACGAAGCGCATGGAGCAAATCGAGCATCGCGCGAAGAACATGGGCGACGCTTTCTATTTGGTCTCGTTCACCGTCGATCCCGAGAACGACACGCCCGAGCGCCTGCGCGCGTTTGCCGGTCTCTACCACGTCGATCCGCGCCGCTGGTCGTTCGTCACCGGCCCCCTCGACGCCATCGAAGGCACCGTGGTCTCGGGCTTCAAGATGGCGATGGGCAAAGAAGAGACGTCGCCCGGGCTGTTCAGCATCTTTCACGGCGAGCGGCTCGTGCTCGTCGATCAGCGCGGCCACATTCGGGGCTACTACGAGGCCGACGACGACGGCATCGATGAGCTGCTGCGCATGATGGGCGTGCTCGCGAACTCGCCGCCGTAGCGCGCCTCGCGGCTCACTCGATGGCCAGCCGCTTCATCATTTTTTGCAGCCCAAATCGCGACAAACCAAGCAACTTCGCGGCCTGTGTTTGGTTCGACTTGGTGCGCCGCAGGGCCTCGCGCACGAGCTCGCCTTCGAGGGCGTCTACCCTTTGCCGAACGTGGAGACCCGTGGGGACCGCGTTCGTGACCTCGCCCTCGGCCACCGCGGACGACAGGTGCGCGCGATCGATGGTGTCGTCGGAGAGCACGATGGCGCGCCGGATTTCGTTTTCGAGCTGACGGACGTTGCCAGGCCACGGGAAAGACACGAGCCGTTGCATGGCGGCGGCGGTCACCCGAGGGCTCACCCCCTTGGCGTAGACATCCAGGAAATGCCGCACGAGCAAGGGGATATCGGTGGGGCGCTCGCGCAGGGGCGGGATGCGGACCGTGACGATGTTGAGGCGGTAGTAAAGATCTTCGCGGAAGGTGCGGGCCTCGACCATCGCGGCGAGATCGCGGTTGGTAGCGCCGATGATGCGCACGTCGACCTTGCGTTGGCGCTCACCGCCGACCGGCTTGACCATGCCGTCTTCCAGCACGCGCAGCAGTTTTGTCTGCATTCCCAGGCTCATTTCGCCGATTTCATCGAGGAACAGGGTGCCCGTGTCGGCCACGTCGAAGAGCCCTGCGCGCGGACGATCGGCCCCCGTGAAGGCGCCGCGCACGTGCCCGAACAAGGCCGATTCGAGCAGGCCTTCGGGGATGGCTCCGCAGTTCTCGCTCACGAACGGCTTGTTCTTGCGCGGGCCGTTGTCGTGGATGGCGCGCGCCACGAGCTCCTTGCCGCTGCCCGATTCGCCGAAGATGAGGACCGGGATGTCGGCCAGGGTGACGCGGTCGATGAGCCGCAACATGCTGCAAATGGCGTCGCTTTCGCCCACGATTCGCTCGTAGCGAAAGCGCGTCGCGCGGTCTTCGCGCACCTTCGCCAGCTCCCGTTGGGCGACGTCGAGGGCGGCCTCGCGGTGAGCAAGGGACTCGGCGAGGGCCTCGGATGCGCGTCGGGCTCGGCGCGCGGCGCGGCGCAAGAGCACCTGATCGCGGGCGTCGGCGATGGCCACCGCGGCGAGGTCCGCGATGGTCTGTGCGAACGCGAGCTCGGCCGGGCCGAAAGCGCCGACGCGCATGCGATCGTCGAGGTAGTCCACGCCGAGGGCTTCGTCGCGCGCGATGAGCGGTACCG
>CAYLJT010001037.1:0-2358 GCA_964383995.1 uncultured Polyangiaceae bacterium | reverse complement strand
CGTCGCGATCCTCGGCATCACGCTTTTGCTGTCGTTTCTGATGGTCTCGACGGTGCAGTTTCGCTCGTTCAAAGACGTGCGCCTCAACGTGCGAACGGCGCTCTTCGTGCTGTTCGCGGTGGGCTCGAGCATCGTCGTCTCGATGCGCATGAAGCCGGCGTTCGTGCTCGTTTGGCTGCTCGGCGTATACGTGCTGCTCGGCATCTTCGAGTCCCTTTGGCGTCTGCCGGGCCGCATTCGCGAGAGCCTCGCCCGCGACTCCGCGCCGCCCCCGTCGCAGGGTGGTTGAGCCGAATTTTCCATGCGAAACAGGGTTTTCTTCCCGCAAGGTGCGCTCGACGAATGGCTCGTGGACGGTCGCGTCGAGCTGACCAAAGACGAGCTCTTGCTCAAGAGCGAAGGGCGTCGTTACCGCATCATCGAGGCCGTCCGCGTGCTGCGCGAGGTGACCGGCACCGAAGACATCAGCGAGCTCGTCGGCCGCGTGAAAACGGTGGCCTTCCTGACCGAGCTTGGCGCAGAAATCCTGCAAGACTCGATGGTCCTCGGCGAAAACGCGTACGACATCGTGCCTGGCTTCGTGGGCGCACCGGCGCCGCCCCCCGCCAACGCTCGCCGCATGACGACGCCCCAACCCCTCGGCCGCGTCGACAAGTCCTCCGACGAAGAGCTTTTGACTCGATTTCTCACGGGCAAGAGCGTGTGAGCCCTGGGTGCAATAGGGTAGGCCCATGACGACGGCCGCTTCCGGCATCGCCTTCGCGCTCTCGGCCCTGTTCTACGCAGCGGCTGCGGTGCTCTTCTTCGCCCAGGTGGCTCGCCCCAGGCCCGTCGGCGCGGCCCCGGGCCCACGCACGTTCTATCGATTTGCACCGCTATTTTTGGCCCTCGGCGCCGTCGGCCACGGGGTCCACGTCACCATCGCGAGCTTCATCGCCCGCGTGTGCCCCGTGCATTCGGTGCACTTCATGTTGTCCATCGCGGCCCTGCTCACGATCGGGGTCTACCTCGGCGCGCGCCGGCGTTTTCGCATCGACGCCGTGGGCTTTCTGGTCGCGCCGCTGTCCCTCGCCTTCCTCCTCGGCACGTTCTTTCTCGGCAAGCCGGGCCCCGAGCCCCACCTCGATCCGGCCTTCATCGCCATGCACGTGCTGGCGAATCTGCTCGGCATCGCCATGTTTTCCCTCGCGGGGTTCGCCGGCGCGCTCTACCTCGTGCAGGAGCGTCGCCTGAAACAAAAGAAGCACCTGGCCAATGTGGGCGGTCTGCCCTCGCTCGACGCCCTCGATCGGGCCCTGCATTGGTTTCTTCTGGCCGGTTTTCCGCTGCTGACCCTGGGTGTCGTCACGGGCACGGTGTGGGCTCGCAGAATCGAAGAGGGCCTCACCGAGGACGTGCTTCGCACCGGCCTTGGCTATGCGACGTGGCTGCTCTTCGGAGGGGTCTTGTTGCTGCGCGTGGGCGCCGGTTGGCGCGGTCGACGGGCCGCCTACGGCACCCTCGCGGGCCTCGGATGCGCGGCCCTCGTCATCGTCATCTACCTCGTGCGGCCGGCGATCGAAGGGCCTGGTGTCGGAGGCTAACGGGTGATCGCCGTCATCGGTTTGTCTCATCGCAGCGCGCCCCTCGACGTGCGTGAACGCCTTGCGTTTCCGAAGGAAGAGCTGCCTCGGCTGTTGTCTCGCTTGGTCGCGCTCGACTCGGTGGGCGAGGCGGTGCTGCTGTCGACGTGCAACCGCGTCGAGGTCTACGTCGCCCCGCGAGGCGTGCCCTCCAGCGAGGAGCGCCTGGTCACCGAGGCCACGCACGCGGTGAAAAACCTGCTCACGACGCTCGGCACCGAGCGCGTCGCGCCGCACCTCGTCAGCGTCGAAGGCACCGACGCCGTAAAGCACCTGTTCCGCGTGGCCTCGTCCCTCGACTCCTTGGTCATCGGCGAGCCGCAAATCCTGGGGCAGCTCAAGGAAGCGATCGATCTCGCACGGGAAAACCAGGCCCTCGGGCCCACGCTCGGGCAGGCCATGCACCACGCGGTGCGCGTCGGCAAACGGGTGCGCACCGAGACGGCCATCGGCGCCGGTCAAGTCTCGGTGTCGAGCGTCGCCATCGACCTCGCGCGGCGCATCTTCGACGACCTGGCGGACAAACACGCGCTCCTCGTCGGGGCCGGCGAAATGGCCGAAACCGCCTCGAAATTGCTGGTTCGCGCGGGGGCCAAGCTGGCCGTCGTCAACCGCAGCCTCGAGCGCGCCGAGGGGCTCGCACGGGAGGTCGGCGGCGAAGCGCGGCCGTGGACCGATCTCGAAGCGAGCCTCACGCAGGCCGACGTCGTGATCACGTCCACGTCGAGCCCCACCT
>CAYLJT010001036.1:0-2361 GCA_964383995.1 uncultured Polyangiaceae bacterium | reverse complement strand
CGCCTCGACGAGACCGGTCGCGCGGTCGACGATCTGCCGCTCTTCGGCGCGCGATGGGTAGCTCACCTTCACCATGAACATGAAGCGGTCGACCTGCGCCTCGGGGAGCCTGTACGTGCCCTCCTGCTCGATGGGGTTTTGCGTGGCCATGACCACGAACGGATCGGGCAGCGGATAGCTCCGATCGCCGATGGTCACCTGGCGCTCCTGCATCGCTTCGAGCAGCGCGCTCTGCACCTTGGCGGGCGCGCGGTTGATCTCGTCGGCGAGCACCAAGTTCGCGAAGATGGGGCCGAGCTTCGACGTGAAATCGCCCCGTTGGTGGTTATAGATCACGGTGCCGACGAGGTCGGCGGGGAGCAGGTCGGGCGTGAATTGCACGCGCGCGAACTTGCCCTGAATGGCGTCGCACAGCGTGCGCACGGTCAACGTCTTGGCGAGGCCCGGCACACCCTCGAGCAGCACGTGCCCGCCCGTCAGAAGGCCAATCAGGATGCGGTCGAGCATCGGCTGCTGGCCGACGATGACCTTGCCGACCTCGTTGATGAGGTTGTCGACGAAGGCGCTCTCCTTCGCCACGAGCTCGTTCAGGGCGCGTACATCGTGCATGGTGACTCCGGCCGCGCTCATACAGGGGCGGGTACGGGGGTGGCAATAAGCGACCGCAGGACAGCCGGCGCGGGCCGGATATTCCCAGCGCCGGCCGCGTGTTACGAGCGGCGCATGCACCGGCCCACGGACACCGCGCTCCGCGCCCGCGCACGCCAGCTCATCGAGATGATGAACGAGCGCGGCCGCTTCATCTACGCCATCCCCGACGACTCGGCCCACCACGCCAAGCCCTTGGCCCTCGCCGCGGGCTTCACGCTCGACGAAGAGGACGAAGGCGCGAAGGTCGCGCGCTTGACGAGCCCCACGGGGGGCTCGCTGGTGGTCTTCGCGAGCCCCGAGCTCGACGTCACGTTCATCGAGGCGCGCGGCGAGGCGGCCCCCGAGGCCCTCGCCAATATCCTCGAAAAAACCGAGTTTTACGCCCAATCCACGCTGCTCGCGGTGGCCCTCGACGTGAACGACCCCGAAGCCCCGAAGGCCTTGCGAACGTTGGCCCACATGGTGGTCGCCTGGGACGAAGACTGGTCCGATCTGTTCCTTTTGCACCTCGCGTCGCCCGACGCCGTGGTGCGCCACGAGGCCGTGGCGGCCACCACCATCGCGGCCATGGTCGCTGCCGATATCGGCCCCGCGAAGGAGTTGCTTCGCGAGGCCGAGCGCCGCGAAAAATTCCCCAAGCTGAAGGAGACCATCGGCGAGGCGTTGGAGCTGCTCGAGGCCGCGGTGGGCGGCCCCGTGACCCTTGACGTGTAGGCCTCAGCTCACCGTCAGAATGGCCTCGCCCGCCTGCTTGCCGTAAAGCTGCGCGATCGAAATCCCGTATTTTCCAGGGGTTGACGCCGTGAATTCGACGGGCGCCGCGCTCTGCGGCTTGCCCGTCGGCAGCTCCCGCAGCACCCGGTCGAGGATGACCTTGCCCGAGGGCGCCTTCACCTTGACCTTGAAGGGCGGCGTGGCCTCATCGTGGGCCCGAAACACCAAGAGCACCTTGTCCCCCACGGAAATCGGGGTGTTGGTGCAGATGGTTTCGATGTCACCGGAGCTCTCCACGGACAAGCCTTCTCCTGCGCGGGGCGGATAGCGCCGCCTCGCGACCGATTCTAGTCGGGCACCCGCTAGCTTTGCGAATTTGGCAGCCCGCGGCCAAGTTTCGACGCAACCGACGCGGGGCCGCCCCCGTTTTTCGTGCCGCCAAACGGCCCGGGCCCTCGTGCTACGCTCGCCCCGTGTCCTTGAAGATCGACCAGGATCACGGGCGTTTTCGGCAGATCGTCCGCGGAAAAATCCGCCAGAACCTGCGCAAGTACATCTCGCAGGGCGAGCTGCTCGGCAGAAAAGGCAAAGACGTCGTCTCCATCCCCATCCCGCAAATCGACATCCCGAGGTTTCGCTTCGGCGACAAGCAAAAGGGTGGTGTGGGCCAGGGCGACGGCGATCCGGGCGATCCCTTGGGCGACGGCGACGAGAAGCAGCCGGGCAAGGGCAAGGCGGGGAGCGACAGCGCCGATCACGCCCTCGAGGTCGACATCACGATGGACGAGCTCGCCGACATCTTGGGCGAGGAGCTGTCGCTACCCGACATCCTCGACAAGGGCAAAAGCCGTATCTCGAACGCCCACGATCGTTACTCGGGCATCCGCCGGGTGGGCCCCGAGTCCCTGAGGCACTTCAAGCGCACCTACCGCGAGGCGCTCAAGCGCATGATCTCGAGCGGCACGTTCACCCCCGGCAAGCCCGTCGTGGTGCCTA
>CAYLJT010001035.1:0-2368 GCA_964383995.1 uncultured Polyangiaceae bacterium | reverse complement strand
CTCGACTTGGTGACCGTTGCGGAAAATCTGATCGAAAATGCCGAACTCGTAGCGGATGCCGTAGCCCTGAAGGGGAAGACCGAGGGTGGCGGCGGACTCCAAGATGCACGCCGCGAGGCGCCCCAGGCCGCCGTTTCCTAGACCCGCGTCGGGCTCGGTCTCGATGATCTCGTCGAGGTCGAGGCCAAGCTCCGCGAGGAACGCGCGGTACGTGTCGTAGATGCCGAGGGCCTGCAGGTTGGCGGCGAGGGCGCGGCCCGGGAGAAACTCGGCGGAGAGGTAGTAGGCGCGCTTGACGTCCTTCTCGTAGTAGGTCGATTGGCTGCGCGCCCAGCGCTCCACCAAGCGATCTCGCGCGGCGAGGGCGAGGGCCACGAACTTGTCGAACTTCGTGGCGTAGTTGAGGTCACGGGCGCGGGAGAACTGGATGTGGTCGCGGAACGCGCGGTGCAGCGCGTCGGGGTGCATGCTCGTACGGTCGTCTTCGACGCGGACCTCGGGACGTTGGACACTCATGGAGAGGGCAGCCTAATGGGGCGGGCGTAAGAGAGAAGATGGAACGTCGGCACGACGCGATGTATGGCGAGGCCCCATGAGCGAGCCCCGACGCCTGCTGGAGAGCCTGAGCGCCTCGCTGCGCTTCGACTCGCACCTCTGGCGCAGGGCGTTGATGGCGGGCGTGGAGCACGGCCCCGAGCCCTTCGTGCGCTATTCGCCGCCGATGTTCGGGTTGGCCTTTGCCGCGGCGCTGCCCGAGATGCGCGCCCGTGTCCGAGACAACTTGCGGCTCATCCTCGGCGAGCGCAGTGGGCTCGACGAAGCGCGCGACATCGCGAGGGTGTTCTCAACCTACGCGAGCGCCATGACCGAGACCATGATGGTGGGGGCCGGCCGCGGCTTCCCCCTGCGTCGCCGCTCGGAGGGAACAGAGGCCTATTTCAAGGCTGCGGAGGCGGGGCGCGGCGTGATCATGGCGACGGCGCACACGGCTGGCTGGGAGATCGCGGGGCATGTGCTGGCCGGCGTTCACCCGCGGGAGGTGGTGGTGGTGATGCAGCGCGAACGCGACGCGCGGGCGCGCGCGATCTCCGATTCTTTGCGGCAAAAATCAGGCGTCTCGGTGGTGCACCTCGAGGGGGGTGATCTCGACGCGTTGACCCTGCTCGGGCATCTGCGGCGGGGAGCGGCCCTCGCCATGCAGGTCGATCGCGTGGCGCCCGGCGCACGCGCGCGCATGGGCCATCTCTTCCAAGCGCCGTGGCCCGTGCCCGAAGGGCTGCTCAAGCTCGCGGCCGCTAGCGGAGCGCCGATTCTGCCGGTGTTCACGCATCGCCACGGCTTCTTCGACTACGAGGCCCGGGTGCTCGCGCCGATCACCCTGCCGCGGAGACCTGCGCCAGACGAGCTCGATCGGGCCGCGCAGGCCGTGCTCGACGCCCTCGCGTCGTTTTTGCGAGAGCACCCGACCCAATGGTTTCATTTCGTTCCGCGACCACCGGGAGGGCTCGCCGCGCGCTGAGCCGTTTTGATGCGCTGGGGTGATCCAACCCGGAGCGGGCCCGCAAACGCGCGCCAAAAATGGCTTGTTTATGGGCCAATCGCGGGCGGCCCGGGGCTTGCGAAAGGGTGTGCCGAATCATCGAGGACGCTCCTCGAACGAGCGTGATGACGGAGGACACCATGGCGAGGATTCCGAATTGGGGTCGCGTAACCGCACAGCCCAACGAGTTTTTGATCCACATGCGCGGCGGCAAAGTAAAGACCAGCGGCAACGGCGCGACGTGCTTCAAATGGCCTTCGGACAGCGTGACGCTGGTGCCCACGTCGATCACCAAGCTGTCGTTCCGAGCCGACCAAGTGACGCTCGAAAAGACCGGCGTCGAGGTCACCGGCCTCGCGGTCTACCGCATCGTCGAGCCGCTCCTGGCCTATCGCATGACCGACGCGGATCGCAGCTCGCTGAGCGAAATCTTGCGAGACATGTTCGTGGGCGCCACGCGGCGCATCGTGGCGGGGCTCAGCCTGGAAGAGTGTTTGACCCATCGCAAGGAGCGCGTCGCGGCGGCGTTGATGCAAGAGATTGCGCCTGTTTTGGCGGGGGAAGGGGCTCTATCCGATGGCACCTCGACGGGCTGGGGCATCGTGCTCGACACGATCGAAATTCAGGACGTGAAGGTGCTCTCGCAGGAGGTCTTTGCGCGCTTGCAGGCGCCCTATCGCGAGAAGCTCGCGCTCTCCGCCCTCGAAGCCAAAGACCAGGTGCTGCGTGAGGAGGCGCGCTTGGAGGCCGACCGCAGGCGCGCCGCAGAGGAGGAGCGTCGTCGCCTGATGGCCGCGGAGGAGTCGCGCTTGGAGGCCGAAAGGCGGC
>CAYLJT010001034.1:0-2371 GCA_964383995.1 uncultured Polyangiaceae bacterium | reverse complement strand
GGCGACCTTGGGCGACTCGACCGACGCAGCCTCGGCGGGTGCCGGGGGCGCCTCGGGCGCGGCGGAGGCGACGGCGGGAGCGGAAGCCGTGCCGGCCAGAGCGGCCACCGACGTCCCCGCCGTGGTCGGCGTGGCCGCGGCGGTCGGCGGGGCGACGGTTGTGGCGGCCGCTTTGCCCGCAGCGTCGTCGACCTTGGGATCGCTCGCGGCCGCCAAGGGCTCGGGCGCTGCAACCGCTTCAACGGGCGCTGCGCTGGGCGCCGCGACCGTAGCGGCGGTGGCTTGCGTGTCCGGGACCGCATGAACCTCCGCGGTCTTGTCCCCGGTTTCCGGCGCCTTCTCGCAACCAACGACAAAGATCCATGCGAGGGCAAGAGCCCCGTGGGGCCTCAGGGAATGGCTCAACATCCGACCCAAGTTACCAGGGGTGCGCGACAATGTGGCGACGAGCGCTCGAGGATCGCTAACATCATCGTCGGATCACCCTGGAGAACAACATGAACCTGCGACCTCCTTCGCTTCGAATCGCCCCCGGATTGCTGCTCGCGTCCGCCCTCACGATGGTGGGCGCGCCCGCCCTAGCGGTGCAGAAGACGCTCAAGTTCGACAAGTTCTCCGAGGACCCGACCACCGCCGCCAATGAGATTCAAGGCGGCGGCTCGGTCTCGTGTCAGGCAGGTTTTTACTTGGGCGAGGCCTACGGCGTGCTCTTCACGCCGTCCCCCGAAGACTACCCCTTTGACATCCTCTCCATCGACCTCGTCCAGGGCGACTCGGGGGACCCCGCGGACACGCAGAACGATGTGTCCTTCGAGATCTACAACGAGGATGGCATCTTCGATCAGCCCAGCACGGCGCCCATTTTCTCGCTGTCCTCCAATGACTACTTCATTCCGCCGGACACCTTTGGACAGCCCGTCTTGGAGAGCACCTTCATGCTCTATCAGTTCGATCCGTCCTCGCCAGAGCCCCTGGATCACCCGCCCAAGGTGACCCATGGCAACGTGCTCGTCATGGTCCAGTTCGATAATCAGGAGGCGCCCATCGCAGGTGTACAAGGCTGTTCGCTAGGCTGTCAGGACCCTTGCGCGATTACCGACGACTCCATCACTTCGCAGCGCAACGTCATCAAGGCCCAAGGCAACACGTGGGCCTTCGCCGAGAGCTTTGGCGTGAAGGGCGACTGGGTGCTTCGCTTGGTGATCGACGCCGCGAGCAGCGGTTCAGGCTCGGGAGGCTCGGGCGCCACGTCCACCTCTTCGTCGACAACCACCTCCGCGAGCAGCGGGGCCGGCGGCGCCGGAGGCGGCGGATCCATGGCAGAGTGCAACTCCGACGCGGACTGCCCGAACATCAACCAGGTCTGCCGCGCCCACATCTGCCAAGACACGGGGTCGGACGCCACGGACACGGGCGAAGACAGCGGCTGTGGCTGCCAGGTTGGCGATGCGCCGAAGACGGGCGCTGCGGCCTTGGCCGTGGCCGCGTTGGGCCTATTGGCGCGAAGGCGCCGCCAACCCCAATAGCGCTGTAAGAGTACAACAAAACAAAGCCCCTCCGTAAGGAGGGGCTTTTGCTACACCACCGTAGCCCGTCGGCTAGAGTGCGCGGCTTACTCCTTGTCGAGCTTGCCTACGAGGCTGAGCGTGAAGAACGCGCCCATGTACTTGAAGTGGGGGCGAATCTGCATGTCGACCTTGTACCAGCCGGCGTTGCCCGCAACCTCACTGACGATGATGCGCGCTTGGCGCAGGGGACGACGACCACGGACGCTCGCCGAGACGACGTCCTGATCGGCGACGTACTGGCCAATCCACTCGTTGAGCTCGCGCTCCAGGTCAGCGCGCTCTTTCCAACTGCCAATCTGCTCGCGCTGCAGCACCTTGAGGTAGTGCGCGATGCGGCAGGTGATGAACATGTAGGGCAGTTGGGTGCCCAAGCGGTAGTTGAGCTCGGCGGCGCGGCCTTCGTCGCTCTGACCAAAGTACTTGGGCTTCTGCACCGAGTTGGCCGAGAAGAAGCAGGCGTTGTCCGAGTCTTTCCGGTAGGTAAGGCCGATGAAGCCTTCTTCGGACAGCTCGAACTCACGGCGCTCCGTGAGCATGACCTCGGTCGGAACCTTGGTCTGAATCTCACCCATCGCTTCGTACTGGTGCAGGGGCAGGTTCTCCACCGAGCCGCCGGCCTGGGGACCGATGACGTTCGGACACCAGCGGTACTTCGCGAAGCTGTCGGCGAGGCGCGTGGCGAACGCGAAGACCGCGTTGCCCCTCGAGTAGGCGTCGTGCTTGCCGTCGCCGTCTTCTTCGTAGTTGAACTCTTTGACGGGAACCGTCGCCGCGCCGAAGGGAAGGCGGAGCAAGAAGCGCGG
>CAYLJT010001033.1:0-2376 GCA_964383995.1 uncultured Polyangiaceae bacterium | reverse complement strand
AGCTACTGGCACTCGAAGATCATGACCGAGAAGGTGCTGTCTGCCGCGGAGATCATCGACTACGCCGACCGCAACGCCAGCGTGATGGCCACGGCTCCAGGTCAGTTCAACCCCTACAAGGTGGGCGTGGAGCTCTATCGGCACATCGAGGACCGCTGGAACAAAGGCCAGTTCGGCCGCGAGTGGGACGAGTGCACCGACCTCGACACCAAGAAATCGTGGGACATGCGCCTCGGCCTGGGCCAGCGCAAGGTGTTCGAGGTGCGCAAGCTGTACAACGACGTCACCTTCATCGACGAGTTTCTGACCCCCGAGTTTTGCATCCAGCAAAAGCTGTACAGCTTCGGCTTTTCAGGCCGCAACGACCGCTACGAGATCGAGAGCCGGGACTTCAAGGTGGTCAAAGAGAAGCTGCTCTTCCAGCTCACGAACTTTGGAAACCCGTTGATCCGCGTGATCGACGCCAACTATGGAAACCGCGGAGAGCTCTTGCTAGAGCACACCCACCAGGGCACCGACCTCCGGGCCGACTACGCCAAAGAGACCTTGATGGCGCTCGTGCGCGTGTGGAAACGGCCCGTGGGCCTCGCGACGCGCATGGAGAACAAAGCCGTCTTGCTGCGCTACGACGGCAGCGAGCACTCGCAGGTCAGCTACAAGGTTTAACGGGGGGCTCGCGCTCGGGCGGCAATCGGGCCGCCCCCACCTGGAAGGAAGCCATGAAGGTAGCCGTTTCGCTCGACGTTCCGAGCCTGGAAGAGGGCCTCAAGTTCTTCGCGGAGGCCTTCGGTTTCGTCGAGGTCGCGCGCCCCCATCCGGCGTACGCCGTCCTTGCCTCCGGCGATACGAAGCTTGGCCTCTTGGCCAAGCCGGCGGGCTCGTCTCCGGCGCCAGGGAGCGCGGATGTGCGAAGGTACGAGCGGCATTGGACACCCGTCCATCTCGATTTCCATGTGGAAGATTTCGACGCCACCCTGGAGAAGGCCGTCGCGGCGGGCGCGAGGTCGGAGCAGGTGCACCGTATGCCCGGCTACCCTCCCGTCGCCTTCTGCAGCGACCCCTTTGGACATGGCTTCTGCATCATCGGCCCCCGCGGCTCGACCACCTGACGCGCGCGCAATCTGCGGTCAACGCCGAGCTTCTTGCGCTCGGGTAGACCAACATCGCAAAGGTAGGAAACCGTGAGCACCCAGGGCACACTCCACCTCGTCGTTGGGCCCGTCGGCGCCGGCAAGTCCACCTGGGCGCGGCGGTGGGCGGTCCAGCGGGGCGGCGTCTTCCTCGATCTGGACACCTGGATGGTGCGCCTCTACGGCAAGGACAACCGTCCTGCCGAAAATGTCATCGCCTGGTACCTCGAACGTCGCGAGCGCTGTCGCGCGCTGATTTGGGACACGGCGCTGGAAATCCTGGGCGCGGGCAGCGACGTGCTCCTGGAAACGGGCCTCGTCGCGGCCGGAGAGCGCGAGGCGTTCTATGGCAAGGTATGGGAAGAAGGGCTCACGCTCCACGTCTACCTGGTGGACGCCCCACGCGACGTCCGGCGCGAACGCGTCGCCCGTCGCAACGACTCGCAGGAGGTTCATGTCCAGGTGGTGCCCCTGGACTTCTTCGAGCGCGCCTCAGACGCCTGGCAGCCGCCTTCCGAAGCGGAGCGGCGTGCCGTGAGCATGGTTGAAATCTGACCAGAGCACGGCTCGCGACGGCCGAATTGATGCCTCGCACGATTTTCAGGGGCTCGTCGAGCGCGCCGCTTGTCTCGGACAAGCGGCGCCTCTGCCATCCGTCAACAGCCGCTCGGCTCGGTGCACTCACCCACGCGCGGGGTGGCGCTGCCGGCGCCGATACCGCACCACTCGGGGTAAGACGCGGGGATCCCTTCGCTCGTGTAGGGCGATTCGCCCGGCGCCAGCCAATAGGGGTGGTCCAGCACGAACTCCCACATGGGCGCGAACTCGGTGCGGTTGTTGGGGTCGCCAAAGGGCGGCGCAGAGTGTCCGCAGTTGTGGATGCACTCCAGGAAGAAATGCCCGTCCGCAGTCAGGTGGTCTTCCAGGTCCTGCGATGTCTTGACGAAGTCCATGATGGTAAAGCAGTTGTCGGTGGGCCCGCCCCACAGCACCATGGCCGCCATTTTGTGGGCGCTCCCGGCCCAGGGCTGGATCAGGTTGCCGCCCGTGCCGCCAGACAGGATGACCATGGAAGATAGGTAGTCGCCCCGTTGACCGGCCAATACCGGCGTAAACAGGGCTCCTGCGCTGACACCCGTGCTGGCGACGCAGTCGGGAATGACCTTGAACTGCTCGGAGACACAGGCCAGCATGTCGTCGAAGAACATCACCTCTTCGTCGATGCGTGATTGTTTCGCGGTCCCAT
>CAYLJT010001032.1:0-2379 GCA_964383995.1 uncultured Polyangiaceae bacterium | reverse complement strand
GTCGGCGTCGGCAGTCGCATCCGCCCCGGCATCGATCGCTCCGGCGTCCGTATCGAGGGCAGGCTCGTCGGGTCGCACGCGGCAGCCCTGGAGCCCGCACAAAAGCGACGTGCAGGCGGAGGCCAGGACAATCCAGGGCAGTCGACCACGGGGAAAACGCATCGGTTACCTCATCGAATATCACGGGATGCGCAAAATCCGCACAGATCCGAGCCCTTCCCAACGCCGCCCCGCGAAATCGCGGCTCCGACCTATTTCGAGCCCGACGCTCAGCCTTCGGCGCCGGGATTCTTCCAAAGGAAGTGGTCGACCAGGCAGGGCGTCTCGTTCGCATCGAGCGGATCGATCTTGCCAATGACCCACCCCTCCACCACGGAGCCATCTTGCCGCGCACGAAGACGAACGAAATGCTTGTACCCCGGGTGGGCCAACGTCCCCGCCGCCTGGTTGTGCTCGAGCCCCAGCAAGAACAGGAACATCAGGAAGGTGCCAAAGAGGGTGGCACCGACGACCAGGCTCAGGAGCGCCCACGTGGCCTGGAGGACGGCGCTTGGCAGTGCGTGGGCCCCGACGGCGCTCAGTCCGAGCCACAAAACCCTGGGCAACCAGCCGATCGCGAGCCCAGCCAGCACGCTCGACACGCCGATCCCTAGCGCCCGCTTCTTCCGCCATCCTGCCAACAGCAGGCAGGCCACCGACACCACCGCGGCTGTGCCCCAGTGGACCGCTGCGCTCGCCTGACCCCCATGGAAGAAAATGGGAAGGTAGGTCAGCGCCAACGCCACGTGGACAATGACCCCCGAGCGGCCGCTACCGAGCCGCAGGGGCGCCGTCAAGATCAGCGCGCGCGAGGCATTGGGGCCTGGAAATTCAGCCTGTGGTGACAAAACGTCGCGGCGCGACACCCGCGTCGGGTGCAGGAAAGCACCGCCACCCCCGGCGGTGATGTGCATCCCCTTGCCCAGCGCGAGCCGGGTGTAGTGGTGCGTGTCGCCGCTCATGACGAGGTGTCCGTCCTCGATGCGCGTCTCCAGCGCGCCCAAGATTTCCTGACCTATGGCGTAGGGCTCCAGGTAGGCGTAGGCAGGATCGGGCATCAGCACGAAAAAGCCGTCTTCGGGCCCCCTTTGGCGCGCTTCAGCGAAGTAGTTCTGCTGTCGGAAGTCGACCTCGCGGAGCTGCCTGTCGACCCCCCACACCTGGAGGTTGGGCGCGAGCTCGAGGGCCCAATAGCTCGCCGTTTGCACGGTCGTGTAGCCCTCCAGCGGCAGCGCCGGTCGCTTGCGCACGCGGGCGCCCACGCGGAAGGCCTCGATCCACTCGATCAAATGGCCAATCTGACCGGCTTCGTCGATTTCGTCGGCGGCGAGCAAGGAGGCCCGGTCGACGCTCCCGCGGCGTTCGCGGAACATCCGGCCAAAACCGTCGAGCCCCGCGTACCAGTCGTGGTTGCCAGGGATCCCGAGCAGCACGCGCCGCTTGCCGTCGTGTCGCTCGCGCAGCACGCGGTTGAACGGGACGGTGACACGGTTGTGAATTTCCAGATCGGTCGCCACCGGGTAGGCCGTGTCGCCGCCGAAAATCAACAGATCCCCCCGTGGCAGGACGATGGTCTGACCCTCCAAATCTTCCCAGGCATGGTCGGCGAACAACATCTCCACCACGGCGCGGCTGACGTCGGCGTCGTCCCCCGTGTCGGCAATGTAGTCGAACCACAGGTCCCTTTCGATCGAGCTCGTGACGGAAGCGCTGTCCAGCGCGGCCCCGAGCTGAAGGGCCACCCTGCGCGTGAAGTCGGCGCTCGACTCCGGCATCATCCAGTCGCGGCTGTCGATGTCTTCGGTGGCGATCACGCTGGCGGCAAGGTGCCAGAGGTGACCCCAAAAGCTCTTGAGCCCAAACCAGGCGATCGCCCTGGGAAACGTGCGTCCGCGATGAAAAGCTCCGACCTTCGGGCGATCCTTCGGGGTAGGTTTCAGCAGCTCGGGGGCGCGCGTTCGACGGGACTTCGGTGCTTGCAAGGTCTCTTGGAGTCTCACGCGCGACGCGGGGAACGCCCCGTCAAGCGTGTGTAGAGCTGGTAGCCAATCCAGCGTAGGGGCTCGCCTGGAATGCCGCCCAAGGGGCGCTTGTAAAAAGGAAGGTCTCTCCAGGCGCCGTCGTCCCCCGAGTAGATGTCGGTCAGGACGCGGCCGGCAAGGTTGGCGAGGGTCACGCCGTGACCGCTGTAACCGAGGGCATAATACACGTTTTGATGTGCGCCCATCACCCCCATGCTGCACACGCGGCTCAGGGTGATGCCCAGCGTGCCCGTCCAACGCTGCGCGATGCGGAGCTTCTCCGCGGCCGGGAAATAGCCGGTCAGCTTCTTGTGCACCG
>CAYLJT010001031.1:0-2387 GCA_964383995.1 uncultured Polyangiaceae bacterium | reverse complement strand
CCACGACCACCGCCGCCACCACCACCGCCGTAGCCGCCACCGCCGCCACCACCGCCACCGCCGCGGTATCCACCGCCGCCGCCACCGCCACCACCGCGGAAGCCGCCACCACCGCCGCCACCGCCAGGGGTGCGTTCCCGCGCTTCGTTTACCGCGAGGTTGCGTCCGTCCAGCTCTTTGCCGTGGAGCGCGTCGATGGCGGTCTCCGCGTCCCTGTCGCTTCCCACTTCAACGAAACCAAAGCCCCGCGACTGACCCGTCATGCGGTCGGTCACAACTTGAATACTAACGACCTCCACACCCGCATTTTGAAAGGCCCCGCGAAGCACTTCCTCGGTCGTGTGAAATGACAGATTACCTACGTAGAGACGCTTGCCCATGAAAACTCTCGCGCGTGCGATCCCCCTACGGTGCGTGCCGAGCGAAAGGGGACCGCACGCCTTCGCCCGGATGCGACCCCTGTCTCCGAGGACGCATCTCTTTTGGAGGCTAGCGGTCCCCGCGAAGAAACACCATGACGATTCCGCCCCCAAGCTGTGGCAGCGTGCGCTCATGTCGCCGCATAGTATTTTGAGGTGGAGCCGGCTGTGCGCCGTGCCCCTTGCCCTGACCCTCGCCACCGCATGCGCGTCGGCTCCCGAGAAGACCACGCCACCCGCGGTTGCCCCAGCCCCGAGCGCCCAGCCCCCCATGGATACGGCTACCCCCGACAGCGCGTTTGGCGAGCTCGCCGCGCGCTTTCTTCAGCGTTACCTCGCGACGTTCCCCGTCCGCGCCACCGAAGCAGGCGATCACAGCCACGACGGCGAATGGCACGACCTGAGCGTGGAGGGGGATCAGGCGATCCTCAAGTTCGTGGAAGACACCCGAGCGGAGCTCGCGAAAATCCCTCGCGAGGGGCTCTCCGTGCAAAACGCGATCGACGCCAAGATCCTCGAAAGTCAGCTCAATTGGGCGGTATTTTCGGTGAGCGAGCTGCGCGAGCCCGAGAACAACCCGATGGTCTACACGGGCCTCATCGGCGACGGCTTCGATCCTCTCGTGTCGCGGAATTTCGCGCCCGTCGATGAGCGCATGAAGAGCGTGCTCGGGCGTCTGCGCGGCGTTCCGCGGCTGGTGGAGGTAGCGAAAAAGCGGCTTGGTAAGCCGCCCAAGATTCACACCGAGACGGCGATCGCGCAGAACAAGGGCCTCATCGACTTGATGAAGAGCGAGCTGCCCAGTCACTTCGGCGAGGTCCCCGCCCTGAAGACTGACCTGGACACCGCCGCCAAGGCCGCCGCCGTGGCCCTCGAAGACTTTGGCACCTTCCTCGAAAAAGAGGTGTTGCCACGCAGCGACGGTTCGTTTCGTCTCGGGCGCGAACGCTTCGCGAAGAAGCTCGGTTTTTACCTGGAAGACGACGTTCAGGTGGACGCCCTGGCCAAAGAGGCGCGCGAGCTCCTCGACAAAACGCAGGGCGAGATGCTCGACACGTCCAAGGAGCTTTGGCCTCTGATCATGAAGGGGCCTTTTCCAAAGACGGACACCGCAGCGCAAAAGAAGGACGTGATTCGCAAGGTGTTGGCTAAGGTGGCTGAAGAGCGGCCGACCGACAAAACCATCGTCGCCGATGCGCAAAAGTGGCTCGATGAGGCCACGAAGTTCGTGCGTGAAAAGGACCTCGTGCGCGTCCCCGACGAGCCCTGTCAGGTCATCGAGATGCCCGAGTACCGCCGGGGTGTGTCTGTAGCCTATTGCGATTCGTCAGGGCCGCTCGAAAAGAAACCCGAGACCTTTTATGCCATCGCGCCGACGCCCAAAGACTGGTCCAAAGAGCGCGTGGCCTCGTTTTACCGCGAGTACAACGCCTCGATGTTGGCCGAGCTGACGATCCACGAGGCGATGCCCGGCCACTTCTTGCAACTGATGCACAATAACCGCTTCAAGTCCGACATTCGCGCGGTGTTCGGCAGCGGTCCGTTCGTGGAGGGTTGGGCGGTTTACACCGAATGGCTGATGGCCAAACATGGCTTTGGTGGCCCGAAGGTGCGTTTGCAGCGGCAAAAGATGGTGCTGCGCATGTGCGCCAACGCCATCATCGACCATGGCATTCACGCCGGCACCATGGAAGAAAAAGAGGCCCTCGACTTGATGCGCGACGAGGCCTTCCAGGAGGAGGGTGAGGCGGTCGGCAAGTGGAAGCGCGCCCGTCTCACGAGCGCCCAATTGACCACCTACTTTTATGGCTTCACCGAGATGATGAAGCTAAGGGCCTGGGCCGAGGCCCAGCCCGGTTTCAACGAGCGCGCCTACAACGACAAGGTCATCTCCTTCGGCTCCCCCGCCATGCGCCACATCCGTACGCTCATGACGGGTGGCTGACCTTCCCTTCGTCCTGCCCATCC
>CAYLJT010001030.1:0-2388 GCA_964383995.1 uncultured Polyangiaceae bacterium | reverse complement strand
CGACACGGCCACGGAAGGCGCGTACCTGTTCGAGGGGCGGGACGTCAACGGTCTGCCCGACGACGAGCGCTCGCGGCTCCGAGGTCAGGTCATCGGCTTTGTGTTCCAGCGTTTCTTCCTGTTACCCAACCTGACGGTGCTCGCCAACGCCGAGCTACCCATGCGCTACCAGGGCATCGCGCCCGCCGAGCGCCACCAGCGCGCCCGGGCCTTGCTCGAACGCGTCGGTCTCGGACATCGCCTGGACCACCGACCTACCCAGTTGTCCGGCGGTGAGCAGCAACGCGTGGCGATCGCCCGTTCGCTCGTCAACCGACCGCGCATGTTGCTGGCGGACGAGCCCACCGGGAACCTGGACACGGCCTCCCATGGCCGCGTGATGGCCCTGTTTCAAGAGCTGCGCGCCGAGATGGGGGTCACCCTGGTGATCGTCACGCACGACCCTTCCATGGGAGCCTCGGCGGAGCGCTGCGTCGAGGTGCAAGACGGGCGGATCGTGCCGCGCGGGACCATCACCGGGGAGCCCCCGCGAAGCTGGGTGCATTCATGAGGGCGCGGCGATTCGCGGGCGGATGGGCGCCCATCGTGTGCGTCCTTGCCATGGGCTGCGACAACCTTCCCACGGGGTCCGCACCGGCCCCCTCGGCGAGCAGCGCGGCTCAGGACATGAGCCCGCAAAAGAAGCTCAGCTACTTCGCCCGCGTCATCCCGCGCTCGGCCACGCCGCTGCACGCACCTCCCAACGTGTTCCGGCTGAAGGGCTGGAACAGCCGCAGCAACTGGATCAAGCTCGTCGATATCGTCCCCGACGGCACCTCAGTCAAGGCCGGCGACGAAGTCGCGCGCTTCGAGTTTTCGAGCGAGGACGCCCGGGCGTGGCTCGATCAGCGCATCGCCGAGACGCGGGCCGACTACGAGAGCGCCGTGCAGCGTGTCTCGGACGAACGGCGACGGGAAGAGGCCCGCGCCGAGGTCTTGCGCCTCGAAGCGGAGCGCGCGCACCTCGACATGGGAAAACAGGGCCTGGTGTCCGACCGCGATCTAGCCTTGCTCGGCGTCGCCGAGCGGAGCGCCGAGGCCGAGCGCGACGCGCAAATCGAACTAGCCAAGGCCACGCGCGCCCGCGGCTCCTCCGAGCTGAACTACCTCTCTGCGACGGCGGAAGACTGGAAGAGCGGCATCTTGCGCTACGAAATGTACGCGCGACGGTGCAAGGTGTTGGCGCCCCACGCCGGGGTGGTCCGCCACGCCTACCTCAACCACCTGCGCCGCAAGGTGCAAAAGGCCGACAATATGCCCTCCGGCTCGCTCTTCGTCCACGTGGCGGAAGACGACCGGCTGAGCGTGGAGGTCCTGGTGCCGGAGGTCGGCGTGGGCGCGATTCAGGTGGGCCAGACGCTGCGTGCGAGGCTCCCCGACGACGCCGCCCGCTACGACATCACGGTCCGCACCATCAACGACTACCCGCAAGAAGTAGGCTTTTTGCGCGGTGACGACGAGCTGCCCGACGCACGCGAGAAGGTCTACCTGGTCACCGCCGACTTCGACAAGGCCCCGGCCGCGATGAAGAGCGGCATGGAAGTGCGGGTGGAGCCTTGGTAGCCCGTTTTCCAGCGCTCGCCGACGGCTTCGTCCAGCTCCGCACGAATCCCCTGCGCACCCTGCTCACGCTGCTCGGCGTGGTCTTCGGGGTCGGCTCGGTGGTGGCCATGGTGTCGATCGGCCAGGGCGCCGAGAAGCAAATTCTGGCCGGGATCGAGGCCATGGGCGCGACCAGCCTGCACGTGCGCGGCAAGAAGATCGACGCCCAGAGCCTACCCGATCTCGTCAATGTCAGTGTCGGTCTCTCCCTCGCCGACGCGCGCGCCCTCAGCCGCATGCTCAAGGCCGAGGGCGCCTTGACCTACCGTTCGGTGTACGCGCCCAAGGTCACGAGCCTCAGCATTCCGGCATCCGAGCTGGAAGTGCAGGGGGTCACGGCTTCGGTCTTCCCTACCCTCGGGCTCAAGGTCGCCGAAGGTCGAGCGCTCGGGACCTGGGATGAAAACGAGGGCTGCGCCTGCGTAGTTTTGGGTGCCAACATCGCGAGGCAAGCCTTCCCGGAGGGCGACGCCATCGGTAAGTTCTTGCGCCTCGACTACGCCTGGTTCGAGGTGGTCGGCGTGCTCTCGCCGCGCAGCGCGGGGGCCGGCGGCGAGGGCACCGACGCCGTCAGTTGGGACAAAGCCATCGTGATGCCGCACCAGAGCCTGCGCGAGACGTTGGAGCCCGAGCGCACCTACGGCGATCTCGACCAAATCTCCATTCGCCTGGACAGCATCGAAGCTACCTTACCTGGCAAAGTGGTCGCCGAGCGCGTGCTCACCGACCTGCATGGCGGCGCAGAAG
>CAYLJT010001029.1:0-2391 GCA_964383995.1 uncultured Polyangiaceae bacterium | reverse complement strand
GTCGATGCGCGATCGACGTTGGGGGTCGATCAGCGTGATTTCGGCGACGGCACCCTGCGCGAGCCGCGGTGCAGGCAGCGACGCGATGCGCGCGGGCGCGCAGGTGAGGGCGTCGATCAAGCGCGCAAGGGGCAAGCGCCCTGCTTCGACGAGCTCGAGCAACAGCGGCACGACTAGCTCGAGGCCGATCAGCCCCGGCGATGCCTCGGCAAATTCGCAATCTTTTTCGAGGGGCGAGTGGGGCGCATGATCGGTCGCGATGCAGTCGATGGTGCCGTCGGCGAGCGCTGTGATCAGCGCCTCGCGATCGATTTCTTCGCGGAGCGGCGGGTTCACCTTGCAGGCGGTGTCGTAGCCGATGAGGGCCGCGTCGGTGAGCAGCAGGTGGTGGGGCGTCACCTCGGCCGAAACGCTGATGCCGCGCGCCTTCGCCTCGCGCAGGATGCGCACCGAGCCGAAGGAGGAGACGTGGGCGATGTGGTAGCGCGCGCGGATCGCCTCGGCGAGCAGGATGTCGCGCGCGACGATGATGTCCTCCGCGACGCGGGGCCAGCCGCGCAAACCGAGGCGCGTTGCGAGCTCGCCCTCGTGCATTTGCGCGCCCTCGGTGAGCGCGTGATCTTCGGCGTGCTGAATCACAGGTAAATCGAAGGTCTTTGCGTACTCCAGCGCGCGCCGCATCACGGCGCTCGACGTGACACAGCGACCGTCGTCCGAGACAGCGACCGCGCCGGCGTCCTTGAGATCGGCCATTTCGGTGAGCTCTTGTCCGCGTTGACCCACCGTGATCGCGCCGACGGGATGCAGGCTCACCGCGCTCACCTCACGCGCGCGAGCGATCATGGCTTCGGTGATCGCGCGATTGTCGTTCACGGGCTTCGTGTTCGCCATCGCGCACACGTGCGCAAAACCGCCCGCGGCCGCGGCCAAGAGGCCCGAGCGGATGTCTTCCTTGTACTCCTGACCGGGCTCGCGAAGATGAGCGTGAAGGTCGACGAACGCGGGCACCGCCCAGAGGCCCTCACCTTGGATTATCCGCGCGCGCTCGGCGCGGCGCACGTCCGGCGTGGCGGCGTCGCGACCGATGCGGCTCACGTGGCCTCGCTCGATCACGACGTCGACGACCGTGTCCAAGCCCGACGATGGGTCCACCGCGCGGACGCCGAGGATCACGAGCAGGTCTTCTACCGAGGCTAACACGGAGGCCCCGGTAGCACTCCCGTCCGTCCGGTGAAACCGCGCCGTTCGGCAGGGCCGCTCAGGGGCAATCGGGATCGAGGCTCAAGCAAACGGCGCAATCGGCGGCGTCCCACGCGGCGCCACCGCAATCGCACCAGCCATCGTTGGCCCACCCACACGCTACGCCGTTCGTGCAACACGGGTCGTTCGGGTTGGGCGGCGAGCAGCCCGCGGGACAGGTGTTGACCGGACAGACGGGGTCGGGCGAGAGGCAGTTGCTGCAGTCGATGGCGTCCCAGCCAAACACTCCTCCGCAGTCGCAAACATGGTTGTTAGCGAGGCCGCAGGTATCGCTTGGACCGCAACAGGCACCCTGATTGGCGGTACAGCCCGCGGGGCAGGTGTCGCTGAGGTCGCAGGCAGGATCGCTGTTGAGGCAACTGGCACAGTCGGCGCCGTCCCAGCCAAAGGCATCTGCGCAGTCGCACGAGCCGTCGTTGTTCCAGCCACAGGGGTTTCCGGCCGCGCAGCACACAGCGTCGTGTGTGCGACAACCGTTGACGCAGCTATTGGCAGGCACCTCGACGGGCACGAGGGCCTCGTTGTTGTCGTAGTTGGCCTCGGCGAGGACGCGGTCTTTGTTGAGGGACACCTTCAGCGTATAGCTGCCGGGCGGGACTTCGGTGACGTCGACCCATTGGCAAGGGAGGTAGCGCCCGTAGACGTCGGACCAGCCCCTTTGGATGCCCTGGAAGCCGCAGTCGTAGCGAGGGCTGGGGTTGGCGTCGGCCGAGTAAATCTCGTAGTCGAGCAGGCAAAATGCTTGTTTGTGCCCCTGACCTATCTCGATGCCTTGATCGTTGAGGAGGCGGTAGTCGGCGTAGCCGTCGAAGTGATAATGACCATGGCAGTCGCTGTAGTGAAAGCCGGGGCTTGCGCTCGGGTCGCCGAGCTCGAGATCGCCCTGACCCTCGTTCGGCGTCTGGAGGTCGAAGCGCAGTAGCGTGCGGTATCCGGGGCCGCCGATGCACCCTTCTTGAATCTCACAGGCGTCGTTCGCGAAGTACTTGACCTCGACGACCGCGCTGTCGCTCACGCGCTGTTCGTTGATGGAAAGGTCGGGGAGGGGACACTGACTTTCAACGCATGTGGCGCCAAGCGGACAACAAAGGTTATAGTCACAGAGCTTCCCTGGGGCGCACTCGTCTTTGC
>CAYLJT010001028.1:0-2407 GCA_964383995.1 uncultured Polyangiaceae bacterium | reverse complement strand
GTCGGGGGGCCGCCTTGTTCGCCTTCTCCCTGCGCCTCGAAGGTCAGGAGGTCGATGAGCGTCGCTTGCGTGCCCTCTATTTGCGACGAAACGACGGCCTCCTTCCGCACGAATGCGTAAATGAACCAATCCAGAGACGGGACCATCTCGCCCGCCACCTCTAGGCGCGCGAGGGCCTGCTCGGCGACGCGGACGCGCTCGGTAAGCCCCGCGTCGAGCACGAGCGCGGGACGCGTTGGCGGTAGCGGGAACGGCACGAATGCCGCGACTTCCTCGCCCCCAACGGTCGTTCGCTCGTAGGTTCCGGTGGTTCGCTTCGGCATCGCACTAGTAAAGAATCCTTTACTAGCGCGCCCGACTAGTCAAGAATCCTTTACTAGCGCGCCCGGCTAATCAAGAACGCGGCACTAGCGATCGCCAAACGAGGCCGCGGTTGAGCCCAACCCGCCCGCGCCCTACTTCAGCAACCACCCAAACAACATCCGCTTCGTCGTGTCGCGCGACACCACCGCGATCGAGTCTACCAACGGAATCTCCTTCGGACAGACCTCCACGCAGTTTTGCGCCTTGCCACAGTCGGCCACGCCGCCCGGGCCCATCAGGGCGTCTAGGCGCTCGTTCTTGTGCATGGCTCCGGAGGGGTGCAGGTTGAACAGGCGCACTTGGTTGACGACCGCCGGGCCTACGAATGCCGAGGAGTCGTTGAACTGCGGACAGGCCTCCACGCAGCAGCCACAGGTCATGCAGCGGGACAGGGGATAGCGCTCTTCTTGTTGTTCTTGCGACTCGCGCGGGCCCGGGCCTAGCTCGTGGGTGCCGTCGAGGTGAATCCAGGCTTTGACCTTCTTCAGGCTCTCGAACATCTTGGAGCGATCGACCACCAGATCGCGCACCAAGGGAAATTTGCTCATGGGCTCGATGACGATCGGCTCGCCCGCCGGGGCGATGACGTCAATTAGCGTCGAGCAGGCTTGGCGCACACGACCGTTGACGATCATCGTGCACGACCCGCACACTTCTTCCAGGCAGGCGGCTTCCCATACGACGGGCGCGACCTCCTTGCCATCGGTTGTCGTCGGGTAGCGTTGCACCTGCTGCAGGGCGCTGTGCACGTTCATTTGCGGGAGGTAAGGGACCTTGAACTCTTCCCACCTTGCCGTTTCGGGCTTCTCGGGGGCGTCTTGCCGCTTGACCTTGAGGTGGACGACCTTGCCTGTCGACTTTTCGCTTGCCATGGTCTTCCCTACGCCTTCTTCTCTTCGAGCTTGCCCGCGGCGGCGGCGCTCGCGGCGCCTGCCTGTTCGTACTTGCGCTCGCGCGGGGCCACGAGGCTCGTGTCCACCGCGTCGGTCACGTGGATGTTGGTGCCGGCGTTCACGTAGTCGAGCTCCCTCACGAAGCTGACCTGGCCGCGCTCTTTGTGCATGGCTAGCGTCGTGCGCAGCCAGTTCTTGTCGTCGCGCTTGGGGAAGGCTGGCTTGTAGTGGGCGCCCCGCGATTCGTCGCGGTTTTTGGCGCCTACCGCGATGACCCTGGCCAACACGAGCATGTTGTCGAGGTGCCTCACGAACGGTGCGCCCTGGTTCATGCGCGGAGAGGTGTCGGTCGTCTTGACGCTCTTCGACCGCTCGTCGAGCTCATCGAGCTTCTCGATGACCTTGTCGATCACGGCGTTGTCGCGCTCGATGGTCACGTCGCGCAGCATGGTCTCCCCCAGCTCTTGGTGCAAAAGGTAGGGGTTTTCGGCGTCTTTTTTGTCCTGATTTTGCTTCAGGATGCCGTCGTAAATGTCGCGCTCGCGCTTCTCGGCCTTCTCGAAGGTGGACTTGGGTAGATCGAAGGCGCTCTTGGCCAGGCTCTTTTGGTAGTTGGCGACGGAGGGGCCGGTCACCATGCCGCCGTAGATGCACGAGAGCAGCGAGTTGGCGCCCAGGCGGTTCGCGCCGTGGTACTGGTAGTCCACCTCGCCCACGGCGTAGAGGCCGGAGATGTTGGTGGAGTGGTTGCGCGGCGAGCCGGCCTTCAGCGAGCCCCGCTCGTCGGCCTCGAAGTCGACCCACAAACCTCCCATCGAGTAGTGGACGGCAGGGAAGACCTTCATGGGGTTCTTGTAGGGGTCGGTGCCGGCGAACTTCTCGTAGATCTCCAGGATACCGGCCAGCTTCGCGCGCAAGAACTTCTCGTCCTTGTGGGTCAGGTCGAGGTACACCTCGTTTTCGTTCTTGCCGGTTTTTGCGTTGAAAACGCCGCGGTCTTCGTGGAAACAGGTCTTGAAAATGGCGCGCGAGGCGATGTCGCGGGGCACCAGGTTGCCGTACCCGGGGTACATGCGCTCCAAAATGTAGTCGCGCTCTTTCTCTGGAATTTGCATGGGGTCGCGCTTGTCGGTCTTGTCCTTCGGCACCCA
>CAYLJT010001027.1:0-2458 GCA_964383995.1 uncultured Polyangiaceae bacterium | reverse complement strand
CAGGCTGGCGAGCGTGGTCTCAATCGCAAAGGCCGCGCCGGCTGCCGCCAGTTCGTCGATGCGATTTAGCATGATCCGGCCAGCGAGGACATCCGAGCGCGGGGCTGCGGAGAACGCGCGGGCGATTTCGTCGGTGGAGAGGCCGCACTGGGTGCGTAGTGTCTAGGCCACCTGGGCCTCGATGGACAGCGCCGGGTGGCAGCACGTAAAGATCAGGCGCAGGCGATCGTCGAGCTCCTCGTCACCGTCGTCTGTGGTGGGTAGATCGGCCTCGATCTGCGCGCTGACCTCGAGCTCTTTTTGCTTTTCGCGGAACGAGCGCCGCCTGCGCAGCACATCCACCGCTTTGCGCCGCGCAGTGGTGAGCAGCCAGGCGCGCGGGCTGTCAGGCAGGGAGGTGTCTGACCAGGCGACCAGCGCCGCCGCGAAGGCCTCGTGCAGGGCCTCTTCGGCGAGGTCGAAGTCGCCGAGCGTACGGATCAGGGTCGCGAGGAGCCGGCCCGACTCCTCGCGATAGACCCGATCGATGGCGCTGCGTTTCGCGTCTTCCATCCGTCCGACGAGCTAGAGATCCGCTCGCTCGTGCCTACATCTTCATGATGGGACGCACCTCGATGGTGCCCGTCTTCGCCCCGGGGATGCGCGCCGCGATGCCGATGGCCTCGTCCAGATCGGCCGCCTCCACGAGGTAGTAGCCGCCGAGCTGCTCGCGCGTCTCCGCGAAGGGACCGTCGGTGGTCACCGTCTTGCCGTCTCGGACACGCACGCTGGTCGCCGTGGCCACCGGCTGCAGCGCGTCGCCGGCCTTGAAGTGACCGCTCTCCACGATGCTCTTGGTAAACTCACCGTAGGCCGCGAAGACCGCCTGGCCTTGCTCGGGGGACATGTCACGGCGCGCGGCTTCGCTCTCGAAAATCATCAGCATGTATTGCATGGTCTTGCTCCTTGGGGTGGGCCCTCGGGCCCGACGCATCGTCGCGTCTTCGGCCCAGAGACGAACGGCCTCCGCCCGGATCGACAGGCGGGCTCATTTTTTTTCGCCCCCCAAGCTAGCTCGGACAAAAGCCCGTGTCCATCGGCCTCCGGGCGAGGGGGATCGGCGAAAAATGACAGGGAAATTACGCCTTGGGGCGTCGCGCCTTCGGCGTCTTGCCGACCCGCGGATCGCGACGCTTGACGAGGTCGACGGCGCGCAGCACCTCGTCTTCGAAGTTCGGGCTGTCGACCGGGATGAGCTGCCAGCCGGTGACGTCGGGGCCGAGGACGGTGATCGAGCGCAGGCTCGGCAGGTCTTTGCGCAGCGACTTGTGGTGCTCGCGCGTGGTGGCTACCCATACGCCGTTGTCGATCACGGGCTCGGCCTTGTCGCGCAAGACCAATACGATTTGGTCGTCGACGTACACCGCCAAGCAGCCGAACATCGGCCGGGTCATGGGCTCCTGGTCTTCCAGGGCGTCGAGCACGAAGGGGAAGGGCACGGCGGCGCGCTTCTTCGGCGAGAACAGCAGCTCGTCGGGGGTCCGAGGGTCGCGACTCTTTTTCATGGCAGAAAGCCCCGTTCTAGCGCGCGGCGGCGCGGCGAAGCCAGAGGATAAGCAGCAAAAGGCAGGGCACGGCGACAAGCAGCCCAAGCACGACCCCAGCGATGGCGTCGCCGAGGGGCGCCTCGTCGGCGTGGGTTGGGCGGTTGTTCCAGGGATCCGCAGGCAGGTAGCTCACGGAAAGCTTCTTCGACGTGCGCGCCGCCTGCCAGTCGCCCTCGGGCACCGAGGCCCAAAGGTCCTTGCGACCGGTGGCGTCGGTGCGGCTGTAGACCGTGGAGGATCCGGGCAGCTCGAAGCTGTATTGCAGCTCGTAGGAGTCGCCGGTGCGCGAGGAGGTCATGATGCGGCTGTCTCGGACACGGGCCTCCACAATGGCGGCGCCCTCGCGCAAACGCAGCTCGGTCGTGACCTCCAAAGTCCCCGCGTAGGCCATGAGACCGCCGAGCGCGACGCCCACCAGCGCGCCGAGCACGGCCAAGACGGCGGGCTTCTTCTTCGGCGCCAACGGGGGCGGAGGGGCTGGGTAGTAGGCGGCTGGTTGCATGGAGGACGGGGTTGGAGCTCGACGGGTCTCCCAACGCGGCTTTTACAGGCTCAACGCTTGCCGTTGCCGTTGCCGTTGCCGCTGCGCTGGACGTCACCCAACACGTCGCTTTCGCGGTGGGCGACGCTGGCCTTCAACAACCACGCGTCGAGGGTAGCCGTGTTGCGTTCGGCTCGGATCCGCGCCCGGCCCTTGGCCGAGACACGCACGCCACGACCCTGGAGCACGAGGAGGAGGGCCTCGGCTTTGCCCTGCGCCTCGCCCTGCGCTTCGCCCGCGGCCTTGCCTTCGTCGAGCCCGTCGCGCCGGCCGCGATTGTAGAGCTTTTTGCCCGGACCCACGGGGATATAGCCTCTATCCGTCCACATCG
>CAYLJT010001026.1:0-2465 GCA_964383995.1 uncultured Polyangiaceae bacterium | reverse complement strand
GGGCGTCGCCGGCGATCCCTTCGCGAACACCGCCATCGTCATGCTCACGGGCATCGGCACCACCTTGAACGAGCTCACGTCGCCCCTCTTCGGCGCCGACGCGTACCTCGACAAGCCGTTCCAATTCGCGGTCCTCGACCAGCAGGTCGCCGAAGCGCTCGCCAAGATCGCTAAAACAGGCGGCAAATCCCCTGCAAAGAAGGCTCCCGCCAAGAAGGCGCCCGCCAAGAAGGCTCCGGCGAAGAAGGCGGCAACCAAGGCGCCCGCCAAGAAAGCTCCGGCGAAGAAGGCGGCAACCAAGGCCACCGCGAAGAAGGCCCCCGCGAAGAAAGCGGCGAGCAAGGCGCCCACGAAGAAGGCCCCCGCCAAAAAAGCCCCAGCGAAAAAATCGGCGGCCAAGAAGGCTTCCTCGAAGAAGTCCTAAGGCTTCGAGGAATACGCTCCGACGTTGGTGCGTACCGCCTGAGGAACTTCGGGCCTCGCTGCCGCCCGCCGCTAGAATGCAGCCCGCGCACCGCCGCGCGCCCCCCGACCCGTGACAGAGCCCCGCGTCCCCGATCTCGCCCGCGCCCGCCGCGCCGCATCCATTGCGGAGCTTCGGATGCGCCTTCGCCGCGTGGTTGCGGTGTTTCCGTACGCGGCGATCGCCGCACTGGCGCTGGCGGTCGTGCCCGTCGCGCTACGCAAGGTGGCCCCCGAGCGGCTCAGCGAGGCCCACGCGCGCCTCATCCTCATGGGCCTTGCGGCCCTCGCGTTGCTCACGCTTCTCGTCACCGCGCTCCGGCGTTTGCCGCCCCGCGCGGGCACGATGGCCCTCGACAAGCACCACAAGCTGTCCGACCGGCTCACCAGCGCCCTCGCGTTTTTGGCGCTCCCCGAAGCCAAGCGCACGGCCCTGATGGAGGTCGCCATCGAAGACGCTGCGGCCTGCGAAAAAGACCTCTCGCCCTCCCGAGCCGTGCCCATCCCCGTGCCTCCGGAGCTCGGCGTCGCGGCCCTCGTGGGCCTGGTTTTCACGGGCTTTGCGCTGCTCGAAGTGCAAACCGTGATCGAAGAAGCCGAGGTCCCGCAGATCCACGCGCTGGAGCTGCCCGACGACGACTTGGAGCTGTTCCGCGACGTGCTGAAGGACATGGCCAAAGACGGCCAGTCGAAGGAAGTGCAGTCGGCCATCGAGCGCTTCAACCAGCTCGTCGAAGACATCGCGCAAAAGCGCCTCGATCGCGACGAAGCCTTCCGCCGGATGGAAGCGTTGGAGCGCGAGATGCTCGACGGCGCGGAGGCCGATCGCAAGGCCTTTGAAGAAGCGATGAAGCAGCTCTCCACGGATCTCTCGCAGAGCGAGCTTGCCAAAGAGCTGTCGAAGAGCCTGGCCCAAAAAGACTTGGAAAAGGCCGAAAAGGACATGCAGGACCTGGCCAAGACCCTGCGCGATCCGAAGAAAAAGAAGGACAAAGCGGCCATCGACAGGCTGCGTCAGGCCCTCGAACGCGCCAGCAAATCGCGTAAAGAGGCCCTCGAGGCGATCAACGAAAAGCGCGCCGAGCTGCGCGAAGATCTGCTCAAAAAGAAGCAAAAGCAGCGCGATCCCGACGCCGGCGCGCCGGATCCCGAGGAAGAGCGCTTGCTGCGCAAGAAAGAGCGCGAGCTGGAGCGGCTCGATCGCGAGGCGGAGCAAAAAGAACGCACCGGCCGTCAGCTCGACAGGCTCGATCGGGAGCTGGCGAAGGCCGCAGAAGATCTCCTAAAAGACCTCGGTTTGTCGGCCGACGATCTGGAACAAGCCGCCGAAGATCTGAATCGCATGCAGGAAGAAGCGATGACGGATCAGCAAAAGGAAGAGCTGCGTCAGCGCCTTCAAGAGCTGCGCGAGCTGATGCGTCAGCAAGGCCAAGGTGGTCGCGAGCGGCTCGCGCGCATGATGCGCTTTGGCAAGCGCGCGCGGGGCAATCAAGGTCAGGGTCAAAAGGGTCAGGGGCAGCCCCAACCAGGGCAGGGGCAAGAGCCCGGTGAAGGCCAAGAGGGGCAGGGTCAAGAAGGTCAGGGCCAAGAGGGTCAAGGTCCCGGACAAGGCGAAGGGCAAATGGTGCTGGGCCCCGATGGCAAGCCCATGTTGCTGTTGCAAAAGGGCTCGGGCGCGTCGGGTCAGGGCCAAAGCGGCGAAGGCGATCAACCCGGTGGCCGCGAGGCAGGCAAGGGCCACGACGGCAATTTGAAGGGCGATCGCACGGATCCGAAGCTCGGAACGCAAGACGTCGAGGCCCAAGGTCTCGATTCGGGACAAGGCGCATCCAACAGCCAAGTCATCTTGAGCGCGGCCGAGAAGGGCTTTCGCGGGGGCGGCTACAAGAAGGTCTATACGGACTACCGCACGGTGGCCGAGGACGAGCTCGACAAGGAGACCGTCCCGGATGGCTATCGCTTCTACGTGCGCCGTTATTTTCAGCTCATACGACCGAGGGAAT
>CAYLJT010001025.1:0-2489 GCA_964383995.1 uncultured Polyangiaceae bacterium | reverse complement strand
GCAAGCGCTCCGCCGGAGCGCTCCGGGGTGAGGGGCCCCCTTCCGACACGTCGCGGCTGAGCTTGCGGCTGTCCCTCTCGCGCGGTGGCCTGGTTTTGGAGCTCGATCGGCCGTGTGCGCTGGGCCCGTTGCGCGTGACCGCCCTTGAGCAGCGGCTCGCCGGTCTGCGTTTTCCGCTGGATCTCAGCGGTGGTGTCGACCGCTTTCGCCACCGGCGCGGGCGGCTCGAGGTCCTTGCTCTCGAAACGCGGGCCTTTGATTTGGCTCGATTTGCACTGCCACGCCTTCGGGGCCTGGGACCTTCGTCGCCGACGGACGTCGTGCTGGTCCCCCTGCCCGATGCGGTTCTCTTCGGCGTTCGTTGGGAAAATGCGGCGCTTGCCTTCGAGGTCGTGCTTGCGTCACGGGGGGAGACGCTGGTTTTCGCGGCGGAAAGGGCCCGTGGCCTTGGATTGGGCGCGCCACCCTACGTGGTGGCGGCGCGGGCGCTTGGTGCTGCACTGGCGCCCGTCGCGCGGCTTTCGGGGACGTCCGTGGAGGTTCCGAGGGCCGCAACCGAGCTTTTGCGAGCGCTGCTCCCCGAGGTGGGGGCTCGCGTTCCCGAGGTTTCAGAGTGGTCTTTCGAGGCTCTTGCGAGCGAGGACGGCTGTCTGCGCCTTTCGGGAGGGTGCGGCCTCGGCGCCGCAGCGACGGGCAGGGCTGTCCGGGCGCTGGAGCTCCAAGACCTCGTGCGCGACGCCGACACGCGGGCTGTGGCGGGGGACCTCGACGGCGCCCGACCGGGCTACCTCGCGGTCCTCGAGCGCGCGCCGCGGCATCGTGAAATCATCGAACGGTTGGCGGCCCTCGATGCGACCGTCGGCGGGCGGGCAGAGGCCGCTTTGGCGACCCTGGTGGAGTCTACGCAGGCGGTCGAAGGCGGTATTTTGGGCGGCGAGCTGCTTCTCGCGGTGGGGGACCGCGAAGGCGCGGCCCTCGCATTTCGCAACGCCGCGCTTCGCGAGCCCTACGGACCGCTGGCTGCGATGGTGTGGACGCAGGTCGCCGCCTTGAGCGAGGACCGTGGTTCACAGCTGGCCGCCCTGGACCAAGCGGTGACTCGCGCGCCCGCGCTGTCGTCGGCCCGCTGGGCGCGTTTAGCGGCCCGTGCTGCGTCCGCCGATGTACGAGGTGCGCTAGCCGATGCCGAGCATCTCGAAGCGGACGCGCGGGGCTCCGAGGCCCGCCACGAGGCCGTTCGGCGCGCGGCGGCGTTGTTCGAAGCGCACGGGCTGGTGGCTGACGCGGCGGCGCTGTTCGAACGGGCGTTGCGTTATGTCCCGGACAGCGTCGACGCGTTGTTAGGGCACGCCCGCGCGTTGGCGGCGCAACGCAAGGGACCCCGGGCCCTCGAGCTTCTGCGGCGCGCGGTGTCGTTGGGCGAGCGCCAAGGCAGAAATCACGACGAAGCGATCATCGAGCTCGCGCGAGCCTTGGCGGAGGTCGCCGACGACAGACCGGCTGCGATCGCGCGGGCTCGCAGCGTCGACGCCGGTTCGGCCTTTGTCATCGAGGCGCGTTTTTTCGAAGGCAAATGGCGTTCAGAGCTCGGCGATTTGGCCGGCGCGGGGGTCGCGTTCGGGCGGCTGCGCGACGCCGTGGAGCGCAGTGCCCCCCTCGACGATGCGAGGGCCGAGGCGGTCGCGGCGCTGCTGATGCAAGCGGCCGCCATCGAAGAACGGGATCGTGATGATCGTTTGGCGGCCCAACGTTTCGTGGGCTTGGCGTTGCGTTTGCGGCCCCGCGATGCGGCGATTCGCAGCGCATTTCGGCGCATCGCGCGCAGCGTTGAGGCTCCCGTCGAGCCCCCCCCGCCCGTCGCAGCGACCACCTTCGAAGTCTCCACGCCGGACGACGAGGTGCTGGCCGAGCAGCTCACCGATCGACTCCGCGCGAACCCGAATGACCGCGACGTGGTGCTCTCGCTCGCGGATGTCCTCGAACGACTGGGGCGGCTCATGGACCTGCTTGCGCTGCTCTCCGCGCGCATCGAAGAGGGGGACGCCGAGCTTCGTCGGGAGCTCTGGCCACGCCGCCGCCGCGTGCTTGAAGCGTTGGCCGCCCTCGCTCGAAACGAAGGCCGGCCCGACGAAGCGTCGCTCTACGAGTCCATGGCCGCGGACGCCGGCTGAGCGCGGGTAGTTGGCCCGGTTTGCGCGCGCGTGATACCGCCAAGCCGCGCTGAGCGCAGGTGCGCCATGGACAACATCGAAGGCTTGCCGCGGGCCCGTCCGATCATCGTGCAAAAGTATGGGGGCTCCTCCGTCGCGGACGTGGAGAAGCTCGGGCGTGTCGCAGACAAAATCGTGGCGGCGCGCCGCGAGGGCAACGACGTCGTCGTGGTCGTAAGCGCGATGGGGAAGGCGACCGACGGCCTTTTGGCTCTCGCTCGGCAGGTGGCCGCAGAGGGCGAGCGCCGCGAGGATCCACCGCGTCGCGAGCTCGACATG
>CAYLJT010001024.1:0-2492 GCA_964383995.1 uncultured Polyangiaceae bacterium | reverse complement strand
GCATGCCGCGCCCGATGGCGCTCACGCGGTACATCACGAAGGTCGGCGAGGTCGTCAAGATCACCGCCGGGCCGTCCTTTTTCGGATGCGCGAGGGCCGTCAGCAAGAGCGCGATGATTTCGTCCGAGCCGCAGCCGACCATGAGCTCTTCGGGAGGGCAGCCAAGGTGCGCCCCGAGCGCCTGGCGGAGCTCCCACGCGCGCGCATCGGGATAACGATTCCACGGGATTTCCCCGACAATTTCTTGGATCCGAGCCCGCGCTGACTCGGACAAAATATTCGGTGGCTCGTTGGCGTCGAGCCGCACCGCGAAGGTCCCCGTGTGGGGCACATAGGCCGTGAGCGTGCTGAGCTCGGGCCGGAGCAACGGTGCGAAGAGGTTCTTTTCCATGGCTGGCTCTCGTTCCACGACGGGCTCGCTGGGCGCGCCATCTTACGCGAGCCTCCCACGATCCGGCTTCGCGGACTTCAAAGCGCTCGGCGATGCAACGCCATGTGGCCACGCTGAATGCCCTCGGTTGCCAGGGCTCGCAGCGCGGACAAGTTGCACGCGAGGCCCGCTGCGGCCGCCAGCATCGCGAGCTCGGCGGCCGTTTCTGCGCCGCTCAGGGCCAGCGCCATGCGCGCGCCGTCGTGGGCACGTAGGGCCCCGCCCACCGTCCCGAGCGCGAGGGGCAGCTCGATTTCGCCTTCGAGGCGCGAGGCGTCTTCGTTGAGGCGCCAGGTCGCGAGGGGCGCGTAGCGACCATCGCGGCAGGCGAACGCGTGGGCCCCCGCCTCGACCGCGCGAAAGTCGTTGCCCGTGGCCAACACGACCGCGTCGATGCCGTTGAAGATGCCCTTGTTGTGGGTCGCGGCGCGGTAGGGATCGAGCTCCGCGAACCGCGAAGCGAGGGCCACGCCGCGGGCGGCGCGCAGCCCATCGACGTCATCGCTTCCAAAAGACTCCACCGGCACCGAGGCCCGTGCCCGAACGCGGCGTCGATCGCAGTAGTTCGACAAAATTCGAAGGCCGAGCTCTCCCTCGGCGAGCTCAGCGACGCGCGGTCCGAGGGCCTCGGCGATGGTGTTGACCATGTTGGCGCCCATGGCGTCGAGGCAATCGACGAAGACGTGCGTCACGACGAAGCCCTCGCCGAGGGATCGCACCTCGATGTCGCGGGCCCCGCCGCCCCGCTCGACGAGGCTCGCGATCGCCTCGTTTGCGCGGGAAATAAGCTCTTCTTTGGCTTCGCGCAGGCGCGCGCAGGCGCGCTCGGGGGCGCCTACGTCGTGCACCTCGATCTGCGCGATCATGATCGAGGGGTCGACCGAGGCCACGAAGCCACCCCCCTTTCGGATGTGCTTGGCGGCGTGCGAAGCGGCGGCGATGACGCTCGGCTCTTCGGTGGCCATGGGCGCCAAAAAATCCCGCCCATTGATATGAAAATGCAGCCCCACACCGAAGGGGATGGAGATCAGTCCGAGGGCGTTCTCGACCATTTGGTCGGCCTCGTGGCAGCCGATTCCGCCGGCTTCGAAGGCGCCGTCGAGGGCGCCGGGCAGGAGGCCCGCGAGGGTTGCCACGCGACGCCGGCGCTCGACGAGTGACAGTGACCGGAATCCCGAAAGTGCCGACGAGCCCAAGAGCATGATGCTCGACTAACGCGGAGCCGCTCCTTTGCCCCGCTACGAGATTGTGGAGATTTCGTGGAGGCCCGGATCTTGGGCAAAATGGGCCCCTTTTGCGCCGAGCGTGAGGGGTAGCGGGGCGAGCTGTGCCGCCGCGGCGGCCGCGAGAAACGCGTCGCTCGCTGAATGGTCGCCGAAAATCAGGCAAACGTCGCCACCCCCCGCGCCCGACGGACCGAACGCGAGGTCCTCCTGGCGCGCCAAGGTCGCGAGCCGTCGCGTGGTGTCGTCGTAGATGGCAGCCCCTGCGGCCTGGCCAAGCGCGTCGAGGGCGGCTTGTTGGCGGGCGATCGCGTCGACAAAAGGGCCGGCTTCGGTGGCTGTCGCGGCGGCGGCGGCTCCGTCGGCGACAGCGTCCAGGAGGCGTCGGTAGGTCCTGGGCTCGCGCGCCGCGAGGGCTTTCACCTCGCGGGTGAGCGCGCTCGTGCTGGCAGAGACGTGGCTCATGAGGACCGTCACGTGGACTCCGGGCGGCAGAGCGTGAGGTGAAAACGAAGGCGTTCCGTCCGCGGCGAGGCGGTAGGCCAGGATGCCTCCGAAGATGCTTGCCGCGACGTCGACGCCGCTTCCGCCCCCCTGCGCGGCGCGATGGATCCGGAGCGCGGCCTGGAACAGCGCATCGCGGAGGAGCTCGCCCTCGGGGTCTCGAAAGGGCCCCGCCGCCGCCAGCGACGCCACAAGGACGGCGGCGCTGGAGCCGATGCCGATTTTTCTTGACACGCCACTTGCAGTCTCCGTGAAAAGCGCGCTCACGTCGCAGTAGGGCGCCTCTGCGAGGAGGCCCTCGCGCAAGGCTTCACGCACCTCGTCGCCGACGAAGA
>CAYLJT010001023.1:0-2492 GCA_964383995.1 uncultured Polyangiaceae bacterium | reverse complement strand
ATGCGCGTCGCCTCGATGAAGGCCTTGGCGAAGCTCGCGTGCTCTTCGATGCCCGTCGCCACGGCCAGCACGTTGGGGTCGAAAATGATGTCCTCGGGGCGAAATCCCGCGCTCTCGGTCAAGAGCCGATAGGCCCTTTGGCAGATTTGCACTTTGCGCTCGACACTGTCGGCCTGGCCCTCTTCGTCAAAGGCCATCACGATGACGGCCGCGCCGTATTGCCGTACTTTCTGCGCTTTTTGCAGAAAATCGGCCTCTCCCTCTTTGAGAGAGATGGAGTTGACGATGCCTTTGCCTTGAATGCAACGTAGGCCCGCCTCGATGACGCTCCACTTGGAGCTGTCGACCATGATCGGCAGTCGCGCGATCTCCGGCTCGGAGGCCAAGAGCTGCAGGAACGTGGTCATGGCGTGCTCGGAGTCGAGCATGCCTTCATCCATGTTGACGTCGAGGATGTTGGCGCCGCCGCGCACCTGATCGAGGGCCACTTCGAGGGCCGTCGTGTAGTCCGAGGCCTTGATCAGATCGGCGAAGCGCTTGGAGCCGGTGACGTTCGTCCTCTCGCCGACCATGACGAAGTTCGCGTCGGGCCGGAAAACGAAGGGTTCGAGGCCCGCGACGCGGGTGTAGCGCGGGGCGCCGACGGCCCATTTTCGGGGCGCTTTTTCGGCCACGGCCTGGCCAATGGCATGCACGTGATCGGGCGTTGTGCCGCAACAACCCCCCACCACGTTGACGAAGCCCGCGTTGGCGAACTCGGCGAGCAGGCCGGCCGTGACGGCGGGCGTCTCTTCGTACTCGCCAAACGCGTTGGGCAGCCCGGCGTTGGGATAACAGGTCACGAAGATATCGGCCAATTGCGCCAGCTCTTCGACATAGGGCCGCATTTCTTGGGCCCCGAGCGAGCAATTGACACCCACCGAAAAGGGCCTGGCGTGGGCCACCGAGGTCCAAAAGGCCTCCATCGTCTGTCCGGACAGCGTGCGACCGCTCTTGTCGACGATGGTGACACTGAGCATCAGCGGCAGGCGCACACCGCGCAGCAGAAAGACCTCTTCGATGCCAATCAGCGCGGCCTTGAGGTTCAGTGTGTCGGTGACGGTCTCGACCAACAACACGTCGGCCCCGCCATCGACGAGGCCCCGCGCCTGCTCGGCGTAGGCGAATTTGACCTCGTCGAAGGTGACCGAGCGAAAGCCCGGATCGTTGACGTCGGGCGAGAGCGAAAGGCTCTTGTTGGAGGGCCCGAGGGCGCCCGCGACGAAGCGCGGTTTGTCGGGGTTTTTCTTGGTCCAAGCGGTCGCTGCCTCTTTGGCGATGCGCGCGGCGGCCACATTGATGTCGTAGGCCGCTTCTTCGAGCCCGTAGTCGGCTTGAGCGATGCGCGTGCCGCTGAAGGTGTTGGTCTCGATGATGTCGGCCCCCGCCGCCAAGTAGGCCTCGTGAATGCCACGCACGACCTCGGGCCGGGTGAGGCACAAGAGATCGTTATTGCCGCGGAGGTCCTTCGGGTGGCGCGCAAAGCGCTCGCCGCGGAAATCTTCCTCCGCGAGCCGGTGGCGCTGGATCATGGTGCCCATCGCGCCGTCGAGGAGCAAAATACGGCGTTCGAGGAGCTCGGCGAGGGTGGCTTCGAGGGGGCTCTGCATGGAAAGCCCTTGGACCGTGAGTCACGGAGGGGTGCGCGTCAAGAAACGCGGCGCGGGCGGGGCTTCAGGCGAGGGGCAAATCGGCCGGTAAATCCAGGCCCAGCTCGTCACGCGTGGGCAGGCGCAGGCCCACGTCGCGAAGGGATACCGCGACGCTCTTCAGGTACTCGCGCATGACGTCGGCGGTCTCGAGGCTGAGCCCCAGGGGCGAGCTCTCGGGGCTCTCGTGGAAGGGCCGCCCGAAGGCTTCGAGGGCCACGCGTAGCCACACGACGACGTGCTCTTGGGCCCCCGCGAGGGCGTCGGGCCGCGCCGCAAACGCTTCGCGGAAGGTCGCTTCGCAGGCGGCCAGGTGCCGCTCTTCTTCCTGCGCAATTTTCGCGACCATCTGGCTGTAGGGCGCGTAGGAGGCGCCCTCATGTCCTTTGACCTGCAAACAACTGGCGCGGTCGAACAGCACCTGGGCGATCACGAGCTCGATCCAGCTCTTGGGCTCGGGGATGCGCGCCGTGCGCGGCGCGACCACCGCCAACAGATCGCCGAGCCCCGCTTCGCCGTAGGTCGCCGCAGCGACCTCGAAGTGTGAAAGCTCTTCGTTGGCTTGATCGAGGAGCACGAGCTTGTCGTCGAGCGTGGGCGCGAGGCGGAGGCCCGCGCCAAACAGGTAGGCGGCGCCCAGCTCGCGGTAACCGAGCCTTTCGAGCAAGGTTTGCAGCTCGGTCTTGGCGGCGTCGGTGAGCTTCGGCGCCGAAGCGTCGGGGGGACCAAAGGGCAGTGCGACCAAAGAGAACCTCCAGGAATACCGTGCTTCGAACCTTCCATTTGCTACGCGGGCGGGGGGCC
>CAYLJT010001022.1:0-2497 GCA_964383995.1 uncultured Polyangiaceae bacterium | reverse complement strand
CTGCGACCACCGTAGCGCCCGGCGCCGTAGCCCAGCAAGGCGCCCAAGGTCATGCCAAGGAACGACGAGAAACCGCCTCCCCAGGCCCCGAGGAGCGCGCCCCCGGCGGTGCTCACGATGCTGGATGGGATCGGAAGGAACACGTCGGACGCCAGCAGTAGCGCGAGGGTAGGTCCCAGAATCCAAGGCGAAATGGGCGCCGCCACCAGGCGCTCGCAGAGCTCGGCGAAGAACCCTTCGAAGAGGAAGAACGGGACCAAAATCAGGAGCAGGAGCCCGAGCGCGAACAGCGTCCAGCGGCCCCAAGTGCGGGACCTTCCCACGTCGGGCGCTGCCACCTTGCCATGGGTAGATTGCGTCGACACCCAGACCTCGTGCGCCTAGAAGCCAAAACCCAGCGTGAAGCTACCCGTGGGCTGGACTTGGGCCTGGGGTCGGGCGAGCTCGCCGGCGTGTGGAAAATAGGCCAGACCGACGCGCACTTCGCTTATCAGCTCGAAGCCACCGTAGACCGGCGTCAGGGAGCGGAGCGACGCCCCGGCCTCGGGCCCTGCCGTTTCGACACCCGTGTCACCGCTGCCCGAAAAGTCGAAGCCCGAACCGTCTTCTCCGATTTGCAGCTCGGCGAAGCCAAACGAGAGGCCGGGCGAAAGCCAGCCGAGGGCGGAGCGCAGGGAGGCGAGCCGCCAATTGGCACGAAAATGCGCGATTTCAGGCTCGGGATCGTGGTGGAGAAAGCCGGCCCCCGTACCGCAGGCCTCGATACCCACCTGAGGGGCTGGCGCGACCTCCATACAGAGCGTGAGCCTTTGGCTTGACAGCGCCGGGCCTATCTGCATGCTCGCGTAGGTTCGGGGGGGACCGTCGGCCGCGCGAGGGTCTTCGACTTGCGCGAATACCCTAGGAATCGGCGCCAGAACGAGCGCGAACGTGAGGAGCACGGGGGCTAGCCGCGGGACACGCCGCCGCCCGGAGGGACCCGTCGCGCGCTGCAGAGGTCGCCTTCGCACAAGAAGCTTACCTTACATCAACGGGCTCGCGAGCGAGAGCCCCTCCTCTTTTCCGGAGCAGCACGGCGCTTGGAGGACGGCCCCCTTCTGTGGTCCTATTCGACCTGCCGTCCGAGATGCCCGGACGGATCTCCGAACGGGAAGTATCGACCCATGAGCTCCGCGGCCCACCTCTCACGAACGCCCGTCCCCTTGCCGAAGGGCCTGACCGTCGAGATCGACGACCTGGCGCTGACCGAAGGCGACTACCGCTCCGCGCCGAACGCCAAGCGAGCCCTCGTGTTGAAGCGAAGCTGGCGAACGCCCCAGCTCTACGGGCTCCTGACCTTCTGCCTGTTCTGGGACGGCTTCATGGTCCTTTGGTACACGATCATCGGCATGATGGACGACCCGCCCCTGACGCACGTGCTCTTCCCGTTGATTCACGTCGCCGTGGGCGTGGGGATGACCTACCGTGTGATCGCCGGCTTCACCAACACGACGACCATCGCCGTGCGCGACGGCTCCCTCCACATCAGCCACTCTCCCCTCCCCTGGTCCCGGGCCAGGACCCTCGCGGCCGCGGAGATTCGGCAAATCTACAGCGGCGAAAAGGTCCGCGAGAAGAAGCCAACCCCAACCTCCACGTTCTACCTAGGCGCGCTGCTCGCCGATGGCTCCAAGATTCCACTCGTTGCCGACCTTGCCAACGCCGAGCAAGCGCTGTTCATCGAAGAGCGCTTGGAAGATCACCTCGGCATCCGAGACGAGCCCGTGGAAGACGAGATCGAGCGCAACGCGGAGCCGGGCAGCGCCAACGGAGCCTAACGTAACCCCCCCCGCGGACTCCCCTATGGGTAGTTGACCGAGACCTCCGTGCGCGCCTCGGCCAGCTCCCAGAACTTGTCGGCGATCGCCGAGGGCTCCAAGGTCGCAGAGCCGCTGTCGAATGCGGTGCCTTTGACCAGGCCGAGCACAACCACCTCGCCCACGTAGACGCCTTCCGGCGCCAGCTTCTGGTGCAGAACCCCCACGAGCTTGTGCTGCGCTGCCTTCGTCAGCGCTAGGCCCATGGTGTTCCACTGCACCACCATCTGGTCGACCTTCGTATCGTAAAACGCGAAGCCACCACCGGTGACGAGCACCGCGCCGCGCTGCTCCTTGAGATCGGGCAGGGCCTCTTGCACCGCGGCGACGAGCCCGAAGACGGCGACGCCGAAGACCGTGGTGAGCTCTTGCGTGCTGGCGGTGGTGAGGTCCCCGGCGACGCCTGCGTAGGCGTTCCAGTGGACGACGGCCACGGGACCGAGCGAAGCGCGCACGTCGCGGACGAGCGCGCGCACCGCCTCCGGATCGCCGAGATCGCAAGGAAATGCCTCGGCTTGCACGCCCGCTTGTGCAAGCTCCGCCGCCGCGCCCGCGATGCGCCCCGCGTTGCGCGCGACGAGCGCCACCGCGTAGCCTTCTTGTCCAAACTTCCGCGCCATGGCGTCCGAGATCCCGGGGCC
>CAYLJT010001021.1:0-2498 GCA_964383995.1 uncultured Polyangiaceae bacterium | reverse complement strand
CGGCGACCACGCCGCCGCCGCCCACCCCCTCCGCTGTCACGCCGCCCACCCCGGAGCCCACCGCGGCGGCTTCCGCCGACACCACCGCCATCGACATCAACTCGCTGCCCGAGGCCCACCCCGACGCGCCCGAGGCCGTGGACTCGCCGACCCACACCACGAAGACGGTCAGCCAGCCGAAGACGCCCACGACCGGCGCCACGGCCAAGACGCCCAAGCCGAAGAGCACCGTGACGGGCCCCACCGTACGCGATCCAGGCTTCTAACGGGCCTTCTTCCATGGCGGTCACACTCCCCCTGCGTGAGCGCTTTTACGCGGGGTACGTGCGCTTCGAGCCCGAGGACGCGACCAGCCTCGGTGAGCACGAAACCGCTGAATTTCTAGGCGATCCCAGCGAAGCAGGTCTGTCCGACGAGGTGCGCTTTTATCAAGCCATCTTGGCTGAGCTCGCCAGCGAGACTGCCGATCTCTCCCCCACCGATCGCTGGGCCATCGAGGCCTATGCCACCTTCCGCTGTCGCTACCTCGCCGAGCGTCGCGAGAACGAGACGAACTTCGAAGCATCGTTGTATCCGAATGGCATGTTGGGGCACCTCGTCGCGCACGCCGACGGTCCCGCGGCGACCCGCGCGATCGAGGCGCGTATCAGCCAGATCCCGCGCTATTTGGCCGCCCTGGAAGACGGCTATCGGCGGGGCCGCACGCGGGGGCGGCGGCCGGATATCGCCTTGGCGACCCACTTCTCGGGAGACCTGTTGCCCGCCGCGACAAAGCACCTCCAAGGCCTCGGAGAGGTGCTGAGCGAGAGGGGCCTTGTCCCGAGCGACGAGCGCGCGTTCAACGAGGGTGTGGCCAAGGCTGTCGCGGCCACGCAGGCGCACAAGGCCTTCTTCGAGGCCGAGCTTTTGCCCCACGCCGAGGACGCCTACGCCATCGGCGAAGAAGAGTACGCCCTGCGCCTCTCGGGCTTCTTTGGCATTCACGAATCGACAGCCGATCTCATCGCCTGGGGCGAAGAAGAGCTCCGCGGCGCTCGCGCGCTGATCCTGGAAGGGGCGCGGGCGGTGGCTGAAAAGAGGGGCGGCGTGGTGCGGGACTTTTCCGACGCCAGCAAGCTGTTCATGGCGCTCTACGGCGAGCGCCCGGCGTCCACGCAAGCGGTGGTCGAGCTGTATCGAAGCCTCGAAGACAGGGTGCGTGCCTTTGCTCGCGATGGTCAGGTGTACACCATTCCAGCCGAATTCGACCTGGGCTACTGCCCCATTCCGCCGGGTATGGTGTTTGGCACTACGGCGACCAACTGGCCTGCTCCGGTCAAGGACCCCACGCAAAAGGCCCACGTCGCGTACGCGAAGGACCCCGCGATGCACTCGATTCCAGGGTCCGCCAACCTCTATGTCCACGAGGGTCTACCGGGGCATTCGCTGCAAAGCCTGGCCTGGCAAAGGCTCTTCGCACAACGCGGGGCGCCGGTGCCGTTCATCGCGGTCTGCGACGACGTGGCCATCGCGCGCCAGTATTTCGGCCCGATGTTGATGGTGGAGGGGTGGGCGGTGAGGGCCGAAGAGCGCCTCTGGGAAAAGGGCTTCTTTACGCCCGAAGAGGCGCTTTTGTCCGTGGTCTCCAGGGCGATCCGCGCGGCGCGGGTCGTCATGGATGTGGGTCTGCACACGGGACGGCTGACGACCGAGCAGGCCGTGGTCTGCATGGCCGAAGAGGCCGGCATGGGCGAGCGCTTCGCGCAGGGGCAAGTCTTGCGTTACAAGCGCATTCCCCTGCAGGCCATCACCTACGCCCTGGGCAGTCGGGAGCTCGACCGAGCGTGGCGACGATGGCAGGCACTGGAAGGGACCTCGGAGGCCGCGTTCCACGAGCGGGCGCTGTCCTGGGGGACGGCCCCCTGCGGCCTGTTGCAGGGGGCTTGATGCCGCCGATTCTTGCCGGCCGGACGCCCCCGGACACGCGCTCGCGAGCCTGCTTTTTGGCGCACATCGTGCGACGCATGTTGCCGTGTGTTGCAGTGGCAGAGCAGGGCCCCAAAAGGGGGCAGAAACGCGAGGAACGAGCGGCGGGATCCGGGGAGCGCGCAAAAGCAGCGCAGGGCGCTGCCATTGTTGCGCCCGATCGCCTAGAACCGTAAGTTAGCGTGGCTCGCGGAAGACGACTGAAAGAGAGTACAAGATGCAAGTCCAGGTCAACACCGACAGCAACATCGAGGGGCGGGAGGGCCTTTTGGCCCATGTGACAGGCGTTGTGGAAGACGCGGTGGGTCGCTTCGAGGACAAGATATCGCGGGTCGAGGTACACCTGACGGACGAAAATGGCCCGAAGAGCGCGAAGGACGACATTTGTTGCGTGATGGAGGCTCGTATCAAGGGGCGCGCGCCGGCCGTGGTGACGCACAAAGCGCCGACCGTACATCAAGCGGTCGACGGCGCGGCCGACAAGCTGACGCGCGCCGTAGAGAGCACGATCGGTAAGATCCACGATCGCCACT
>CAYLJT010001020.1:0-2500 GCA_964383995.1 uncultured Polyangiaceae bacterium | reverse complement strand
ACACCTCGATGGTAGGGAGGCAGGGCTTCGAGGGCATTTTGGAGGCGTGCGGCGATTTCTTTCCGCCGCATGACATCGATCGGGTCGGCGCCGTCGATGCGCGAAACGAAGGGCAGCTCCGCGTCGTCTTCGATGGCGCGGCCTTCTTCGAGCTCCAAGTCGCGGCGCCCCGGCTTTCGGATGAGGTCGATGGAGAGATTGACGACGATTCGGTAAAGCCAGGTGAAGAACGACGAGCTCCCCTGGAAACTGTGCAGCCCCCGATAGACCCGGAGAAACGCCTCTTGGACGAGCTCTCGGGCGTCGTTTTCGTCGCGCACAAACCCAAACGCGACGATGAAAGCGCGGCGCTCGTGGCGCTCGACCAGCTTTCGAAATGCGCGTTGATCCCCTTGTTGGGCTTGTGCGATGAGTCCACGGTCAACCTCGGCCTCGCGTTTTCGGGCCTCGCGATTGGACGCGTCGTCCCGGTCCCTATTCACCCGTCCACGGGGTAGATGCTCCGGCTCGACGTCGGGCACCTTGTCGGGCGGGGGCGCGGCGTCGACCAAGTCGTCTTCTGGCTCGCTCGGGGGAGCGGGCTCGATCTCGGGGGCCTTGGACAGTCCGGGCACGGGGTTGAGGTTACTCCAGGGAAAGCCGGGGGAGGTCAATCGGGGTCGTCCGCATCTTGAAGCTCGCCCAACGTGACTTTGAGGTCGAAGCTGCGTTCGAGGCGCGCCACCCGCAGGGTTATCGGACGTCCGACGCCGGCGATGCTGGCGAGCCAACGCAGCTCGTTTGGCGAATCAATGGGCTCCCCTTCGAAAGCAACGATCACGTCGTTGGCCGCGAGGCCCGCGCGCTCGGCTGGGCTGCCGGGCATCACGTATTTGATCCAGGCGCCCTTGCGATCGGGGCGGTGTAAGAGGGTAGCCTGGGTCGGCCCGACGGCGTCGACCCCTACGCCGAGCGCGCTTCGCGTGATTTTTCCGTCACGAATCAGCATCGGGAGGAGCTGCTTGACCATGTTGATGGGGATGGCGAAGCCGATACCGTTGGCGTTTGCGCGGATGGCCGTGTTGATGCCCACGACTTGCCCCCGCACGTCGAGCAGCGGGCCGCCCGAATTGCCCGGATTGATGCTCGCGTCGGTTTGCAGAAAGTCGAAGTACCCCGCGGGATCGAGGTCGGGAACGTCTTCGGTAGTGCGGCCTCGAGCGGAGAGGATTCCGACGGATACCGTGTGGGAGAGGCCAAAAGGATTGCCGATCGCGACGACCCAATCGCCGACGCTCATGGCGTCGGAGTCCCCGAGCGGCACGACGGGGAGGCCCTTTTTGTCGATGGAAATGACCGCAATATCGGTGTGTTTGTCGCGGCCGACGACGCGGGCCGGAAGGCTCTCTCCGTCGAAGAACGTGACGGATAGGTCGACCGCGTCTTCGATGACGTGATTGTTGGTGAGCAAGAACCCGTTTTCGTCGTACACGAACGCCGTTCCGAGACCTTCGGCTTGGGCTCTGCGGCGGCCTGGAATTCGACGTTCGATGTGGGCTCGGACGGTGGCGACCGCGGGATTGGCCCGCTTCGCGAGGGGCGCGAAGGACTGGGGCAGGGATTCGATGGGCGGCGGCGCGGCGACAACGGGCACTGCGGGGGAGTCAGCGACGGGCGGTGTGGGCGCAGGGATCGCCGCCGCGGATGATTTCGACGGCGGATCGACGACGCCGGCGCCGTCCCGAGCGCACGCGGTGCTGCCCATGAGGACAGCGAGCGCGAGGACACGTCGCCAGATCACGTCGATTTCGACACCTCGACGAAGCGCAATCGAAGATCGTAGAGCGCCTGCTCAAGGAGTCGCTCTTCTTCGCCCGTCAGGTTTCCCCGGGTTTTTTCGTCGAGCATCCCGAGGACGTCGATGTCTTGCTTGGCGAGATCGAGCGCTCGTTCGACCTGGCCTTCGAGGTTGGGCGCATCCCCGAGGTGCACGTAGGCCGAGCCGATCAAGGACAGCAGAAACGTAGAGAAGTCGATCTTCGGCAGAGGCTCAGTGGACGGCTTTTCGGCGGTCTTTTTGCTCATGGCCTATTCGTCCGCAGGATCGTCCAGGGCAGGTTGCGCGTAGCCGAGCTCTTCGGATTGCTCGCTGACGTCGGGGAGCGACGCCAGATGTTGCTCGACGGCGGCCGCCGTGAGCACGCCGCTGCGCAGGTGCCGCTCGCGCACCCGCACGTCGAAGGTGGAAGGGGTAGGGCTATCAGCGAACTTCGGTCCCATGATCGTATTCCTTCTGCGTGAGCGCTGCGCTTAGCTCGATGTTTTGCGCGAAATTTGAATCAGCTCGGGGCTACCGTGCTCGTGGGGATGGGCGTGGTCGTGATCGCCGTGGTGATGCTCTGGGTCGTCGCAGCAGCCACCGTCGTCGAGCAGTCCCTCCAGCTCCTCGCGGGCCTCGTCGATTTCTTCGTCGGTCGCGTCGCGCACGTCCAGCACCTCGACATCGAAGGTGAGCGTGCGG
>CAYLJT010001019.1:0-2505 GCA_964383995.1 uncultured Polyangiaceae bacterium | reverse complement strand
CCGGTTTTTTGCATAGGAAGGGACCACCCTTTTTTTCCAGAGGAAGGGACCACCCGCGGCCGGGGATGACCTGATTTTTTTCCAGGCATGGGACCACCCAAGCTCGGTTTTTTTCACGAGCATGGGACCACCCCACGACAGCGCGATCGGTAACTGAAACAACCTTCTTCTGACGATGGCGCGGGTCGCCGTCGAAGGAGGTCCCATGTACCGAAAGCTGATAATGATTGACATTCAGGAAATGTTGCGCTGTCGCGCAGCGGGACACGGCATTCGTCGTGTCGCAGACGAAGTTGGTTGTGATCGAAAGACCGTCCGACGCTACTTTGTCGCCGCCGATGCGCTCGCCATCACGCGGGACCGCAAGCCCACGGATGCGGACATCGCGCGCTTGGCGGCGCTTGTTCAGAGTCAGACGAAGGAGGCTTCCGACACGGGCACAGCCCAGACAGGCCTGGAAGCGCACCGCGCGCGCATCGAAGGATGGTTGACGAAGAAGCCGCCCCTGCGTCTCAGCAAGGTCCATGTGCTTCTGCAGCGGGACCACGGCGTTCAGACGAGCTACACGACGCTGCGGCGCTTCGCCATCGAGCAGCTCTCCTGGCGCAAGAGGGCACCGACGGTGTGGGTGGCGGACACGGCCCCTGGTGAGGTTGCCCAGGTCGACTTTGGACTCATGGGCAAGGTGGTGGATAGCGCTACACAGCGGGTGCGCAAGCTCTGGGTGCTCATCGTAACCCTTGCGTTCAGTCGCTACCAATTCGTGTGGCCGTCCTTCGAGCAAACCACCGAGGCCGTTTGCGAGGGCCTGGACGCCGCATGGCGCTTCTTTGGCGGCGTGCCGCGTGTCGTTGTCCCGGACAACATGAAAGCCATCGTGGCCCGCCCCAACGACCTGCAACCCGTGCTCACACCAGCGTTCGTCGACTACATGCAGGCGCGCGGCTTCTTCGTCGACGTCGCGCGGGTGCGGTCGCCGAAGGACAAACCGCGCGTCGAGAATCAGGTGCCCTACGTCCGCGAGAGCTGGTTTGCGGGCGAGTCGTTCTTGGACCTTGCCGACATGCGCACAGCTGCCGCACGTTGGTGTGGCGACGTCGCTGGTAGACGCATTCACGGCACGACACGGAAGGTCCCTCGCGACGTGTTCGAAACGGAGGAGCTTGCCTTCATGTTGCCTCCCCCAACGGAGGTTTTCGACGTGCCACGCTGGTCAAAAGCGACCGTCCATCCCGACTGCCACGTCGCCGTGTTGCAGGCTCTCTACTCGATTCCACATCGCTACAAAGGGCGAGAAGTACGTGTTCGCTGCGACCGGACGACGGTTAAAATCTACCTGGCCAACGAGCTCATCAAGATGCACCCGCGGGTCGCGCCCGGTCGCCGTTCAACGGATGACGAGGACTATCCGCCGGGTCGCGGCGCCGTGGCCAAGCGCGATGTCGAAACCCTTGTCGCAAGGGCGAAAGCGGAGGGTATCCATGTCGGACTCTACGCCGAGCGCTTGCTCGATGTACCGCTGCCGTGGACGCGCATGCGTCGTGTGTATGCGCTGTTGCGACTGTGCACCAAGTTTGGACGCGGCCGCGTGGAGGCCATCTGCCAGAGCGCTCTCGCCTTCGATGTGGTCGATGTCCAACGCATCACACGCATGCTCGAGCAGGCCACCAAACCGACTGCGCCGAGCGCCCGCGAGCGCACCGTCGTGCCCCTTCCGCTGCCGCGTTTCGCCAGGAGCACAGAGCACTTCGCTACACGCGTAACGAAGGGAGAAGTGTCATGAGCGCCGAGCACACCGTAGATCCAGCGCTCGTCGCCGCGCTCAAACGACTGCGGCTAGGTCGCATCGCCACCACCCTTGCCGAGCGCTTTGCATTGGCCGAGCTGCAGGGCATGTCGCACGAGCAATTGCTGCTGCTACTTCTGACCGATGAGATTGCCCGCCGCGACGTGAGCGCCGCGGAGACAAGGGTGCGCGAAGCAGGGCTCGCACCGGACATGCGTCTCGAGCTGTGGGACAAGACGTCGAAGGTCTCCTTCGACAAGCGTCTTCTCGGCACCTTGACGAGCTTGCGTTTTCTCGAAGAGCACAAGCACGTTGTCATCTTGGGCTCGGTTGGCGTGGGCAAGACCTTCATCGCCAGCGCGCTCGGCCACCTTGCGTGCCAGCATGGCTACGCCGTGCGTTTTCTGCGCGCAGACGCCATGCTGCGGCGTCTGAGACAAAGTCGCCTCGACAACTCGCGCGAAGCCGAGATGGTTGCTCTCACCACGGTCGACCTCTTGATCCTGGACGACTTCGCGTTGGAGGCGATGAGCAAGGAAGAGAGCCGTGATGTCTACCAGCTCTTCCTCGAGCGCACCGGCCGCGCGTCGATGATCATCACGAGCAACCGGGACACGGCGGAGTGGTTGGCCATGTTCGACGACGTCCTGCTCGCGCAGAGCGCCGTGGACCGCTTCAAGAACACCGCGTTCGACTTCGTGATCGAAGGAGAGTCGTAC
>CAYLJT010001018.1:0-2507 GCA_964383995.1 uncultured Polyangiaceae bacterium | reverse complement strand
CGGGGCTTGCGCCGAGCTCGGGCCGAAGACGGGCTCGATCCTCGCGAAGCGCCCCTTTGGCTTCGCAGGGCGGGGAAGGCGGCGTTTGTCCGAGACAGCGAGCGAGGCCGATTGGCGCTGGATCGAAGCCTCTTTGCGCGACTTCGGGGGCCTCGTCATCGAGCCCTGGGTGCGTCGCATCCGCGACTTCGGCCAACACGGTTACGTCGCGCGCAGCGGGGAAATCACCTTGGGCAAGCCCACCGTGCAGCACACGCTCGACGACGGCGCTTGGCTCGAAACACGCGTCGCCGAGGCCGAAGACCTCGACGCGATCTCAGCGAGGGCCCTCTGCGAGGAAGGGGAGGGGGTCGGCGAGGCGCTGAAAAATGCCGGCTACTTCGGCCCATTTGGCGTCGACCTCTTCACTTACGACGGGGGTCCTTGGGGGGAGGCCGTGGCGCGTTTGCAGCCGCGCTCCGACATCAACGCGCGCTATTCGATGGGCTGGGCCGTCGGAATGGCCCACGCGCGGGTCGATCTCCGCGCCGCCGATTGATCGCGAGGGGGCTTGATTTCGGCTCGACTTTGGACAGAAGTCGGGGCGTGCCGTTCCTGCGCCGCGTCGTCCTCCGCGCTCTCTTGCTCGCGCTGCTCTTCGGAGCGCCCGCCTGCAAGGAGGAGATGCACGTCGGGGATCGGGTGCTCGTGGATTGGGAGGGCCAAGTCTATCCGGCGGTAATTTTAGAGGTCACGAGCCCCACCAAATTCAAGGTCCACTACGAGGATTACGACCCCGTCTGGGACGAAGTGGTCCCCAAAGAGCGGGTCAAAGGCCTCGTCGAGGGTGAGCCGGTTCGCCCCGATCCTCCCGCCAAGGTTCGCGCGAAGGCCATCGAGGCCGCGAAGAAAAACGTCTACAAGGTCGGCGACCGCGTACGCGTCGAGTGGCGCGGTCAGCTCTACGCCGCGTCGGTCATCGAAATCGTGGGCCACGAGCGTTACCGAATTCACTACGAGGGCTACGGCCACGAATGGGACGAAACGGTCGAGCTGGACCGGATAAAGCCCCGATAACGCAGGGCGTCGAGCCCTTGTCCACGCCGCCCTCAGGTAACGCCCCCGCGACTTTTCCGCGCTTTTCCCTAGCGCAAACGTTCGCCCCGAATTATAGGCCGCGCGCGTTTTTAACGAACGCTTCTGTCGCCCGTTCGCGGCTCGAAGCAGGAGTATCCCCCGTGATCAGCGAGTTGCAAAAGCTCCGAAACATCGGCATCAGCGCCCACATCGACTCGGGCAAAACCACGCTGACCGAGCGCATCCTTTTCTATACGAAGCGGATCCACGCCATCCACGACGTGAAGGGAAAGGACGGCGTCGGCGCCAAGATGGACTCGATGGATCTCGAGCGTGAGCGCGGCATCACCATCCAGTCTGCCGCCACCCACTGCGTTTGGGACAACCACCACATCAACATTATCGACACGCCAGGCCACGTCGACTTCACGATCGAGGTCGAGCGCGCCCTGCGCGTCCTCGACGGTGCGATCCTCGTGCTTTGCGCGGTGGCCGGCGTGCAGTCCCAGTCGCTCACCGTCGACCGCCAAATGCGCCGCTACGGCGTGCCCCGCATCGTCTTCATCAACAAGTGCGATCGCGCTGGCGCGAACCCCCTGCGTGCGAAGGAGCAGCTCCGCGAGAAGCTGAACCTCAACCCCGTGCTGCTCCAGTTGCCGATCGGCCTCGAGGACAAGCTCGAAGGCGTCGTCGACCTCGTCACCATGGAAGCCGTGCGTTTCTCGGGCCCCAACGGTGAGAACATCGCGCGCGGGCCCATCCCGGCCGACATGGAAGCCGAAGCGAAGGCCGCTCGCGAGTCCATGCTCGACTCGCTCAGCATGTTCTCGGACGAGCTTACGGAGGCCATCCTCGAAGAGAAGGTCACCGTGGAGCTCATCCGCGACACCATCCGCAGCGCGACCATCAAGCTCCAGATCGCGCCCGTGATGATGGGCTCGGCCTACAAGAACAAGGCCGTTCAGCTCCTGCTCGACGCGGTCAACCGCTACCTCCCGTGCCCCACCGACGTCAGCAACGACGCCGTCGATCTCGACCGCGACGAGGCCAAGATCACGCTCGACACGGACCCGGACAAGCCCCTCGTGATGCTCGCGTTCAAGCTCGAAGATGGCCGCTTCGGCCAGCTCAGCTACCTGCGCGTCTACCAAGGGACGCTCTCGAAGGGCGCCGAGATCACCAACGCGCGCACCGGCAAACGCCACAAGGTCGGCCGCTTGGTGCGCATGCACGCCGACGAAATGGAAGACATCGATCGCGCGAGCTGCGGCGACATCATCGCGATGTTCGGCATCGACTGCCACTCGGGCGACACCTTCACCGACGGCACCGTGTCGATCGCGATGACCAGCATGTTCGTCCCGGAGCCGGTCATCTCGCTGACCGTCAATCCCAAGGACAACAAGGCCCAGGTCAACATGTCGAAGGCGCTCCGTCGCTTCACGAAGGAG
>CAYLJT010001017.1:0-2510 GCA_964383995.1 uncultured Polyangiaceae bacterium | reverse complement strand
CACAGCCTGGGCCGGGCCCTGGCTCGCGCCGCGCGCCTCGATGAAGCCGCGTTCCAATTGCTCCAGGCGGCCAAGCTCGCCCCCGACGATCCCGAAGTGGCCTTTGATCTGGGCCTCGTGTTCTACGAAAAGCGCCTTTACGACAAGGCCGTAGTCTGGCTCACCAAAGCAAGCGTTGCCGACGCAGAGAACGCGCGCATCCCGTACGCCCTCGGCCTGGCCAACGAGGGTCAACGCGACTTCGCCGCGGCCATCACCGCCTACCGCGAAGCGCTGCGCCGCGATCCCACGCACATCGACGCGCGAAAGACGCTCGCCGACGCCCTGGCTTCGGTGGGCGAGCACGACGCGGCGCTCGAAGAGCTTGGCCACGTGCTGCGCCTCGAGCCCACAAACGAGCAAGCCGCGCACAACCGCGAGGTTTTGGCGCGCGTGCTGACCGAAATGCGCGCGCGCTGTTTGCTCGGCAAGACCGAGGTCGAGCTCGGCCGCTCGGCCCTCGTGCAAGAGGGCGGTTTCACCAGGAAGGGCGCCCTGCCTCCGGCCGAAAACGGCGATCTTCGCCAGCGCTACACGCGGCCCTGGGCCGAGCTGTGGGTCAGCCTGCGTGGCGGCATCATCAGCGAGCTGTTTTTGCTCTTGCCGAACCCGGAGCGCGCGGCGCAGGAGGCCGACGAGGTGTTTCGCGTGACGGTCATCGGCGAGAACGGCGCTCCCCGCGCGGCCGATCTGGGCACCGCGGTCACGCTGACGTTCCTGCGCGAGGCCCTCGGTTGCCCGCTCACCGCCGCCAGCGAGCTATTTTCACGCCTCCTCGCGCAGAATCAGCCCATCGAGTGGGGCAAAGCCACGCTCGGGTTCATCTCCCTGCCCCGCCCCGACCGTCCCGCCGAGCTCCGCCACGGGCTCTCGGTGCGACTGCGCTGAACATCGCTCGCGCGGAGCGTCCGAGCACGCCTGTTCGGGCCCCGGCCTGCCCTCCCTGTCGGGCCCCCGTAGCGCGTTGTTCACAGCAGCAATTCGCCACCCTGGGATCGCCGCGTGAAACAAGCATAGCTCGCGACGGAGGCGTCGTTTTTCAAGGGGGCACGTGTACTGCAAAAGCACGCTGTCATGAAAAACCTCCTGCGCGCCGCTTCGTCGCTTCTTCCCCTGCTCTCGCTCTTCATCGCCGCCCCGGCGCTGGCCGACAATGGCCCCTGTGGGCGGTTCGATTTTTCAGAGGGCCTGGACTGCAGCATCGAAGTCGCCGGGGGGTGCGAGCTGCAATGCGACGCGATTCGCTTCGAGGCAGCCTGTGCCGGGGGATGCACGGCGGAGGCGACGACCACCTGCACGGGGCCCTGCGTGGATGCCTGTGCGGAATCGTGCAACCCGGCCAAGCTCGACTGCATGGCGGGCTGTGATTTCGAGTGCAAGTCGCGCTGTCTCGATGCCTGTGAGCTCGACGATTGTTCCAGTGAGTGCCAGTCGAGCTGCGCCGCAAACTGCAAGGCAAGCTGCACGGACACCGCGGTCGACTGCGCTGGAACCTGCTCCGAGTGCTGCCACGGCGCCTGCACCACCGAGGTCAACATTGGCTGTGATGTGGCGTGTTATGCCAAGGTAGAGGGCCAGTGCATGGGCCACTGCGACGCTCCGAGCGGGGCGCTCTTCTGCAATGGTCAATACGTCGCCGCTTCCGACGTCGAGGCGTGCATCGTGTGGCTCGCCGAGAACTACGCCATCGAGACCAACGTCGAGGCCCGCGGCAAGGTCACCTGCGATTTGAACGGCTGTGACGCCGTGAGCGAAGCGACGGCCGGGTGCAGCGTGGGGCCCGAGGGCTCGCTCGGCTCGGACGCAGGCCTCTTGGCCCCCCTTGGGCTGCTCGGCGCCGCCGCCGCCCTCTCCGCGTCGCGCCGCCGCCGCGGCTGACAGCGCGATTGGCATTGATTCGGCCGCCCGTTCCTCTAGGGTACCGCTCCCAAACCCGGAGGAGCTCCCATGAAGGTACGCGCGGCCGTCGCCCTCGAAGCCAAGAAACCCCTCACCATCGCCGACGTCGAGCTCGATGGTCCCCGCGCCGGCGAGGTGCTCGTCGAAATCAAGGCCACCGGCGTCTGCCACACCGACGACTTCACCCTCGCCGGGGCCGACCCCGAGGGCCTTTTCCCAGCGATCCTGGGCCACGAAGGGGCGGGCGTGGTGGTGGACGTCGGTCCCGGCGTCACCACGCTCCAAAAGGGCGATCACGTCATTCCGCTGTACACCCCCGAATGTCGCCAGTGCGACTACTGCCTCAGCCAAAAGACCAACCTCTGCCAAGCCATCCGCGCGACGCAGGGTCAGGGTCTGATGCCCGACGGCACCTCCCGCTTCTCCCTCGATGGCAAGCCCCTCTTCCACTACATGGGCACGTCCACCTTCGCCAACTACACGGTCCTGCCCGAAATCGCCCTCGCGAAGATCCGCCCCGACGCCCCCTTCGACAAGGTCTGTTACATCGGCTGCGGCGTGACCACCGGCAT
>CAYLJT010001016.1:0-2512 GCA_964383995.1 uncultured Polyangiaceae bacterium | reverse complement strand
CGAAGACGTGCTCGCGTACCTCGATGACCCCGTGACGCTGAACTTCGGTGGCGCAGCGCTCGACGTGGCTCCCGACGGCGCCACAGCGCTGACCGTGGACAGCGTCGCCGCCACGGGATTTCTCGTGAAATATTACCTGCGCTCGGCGGACGTCACGGCCTTCGTCAAAGCCCACGGGACAGGCACCTATTCGGCGGCCGGCGTCCCCGCCACGCAGGACACCACCATCAACAGCCTCAACGCCGCGGGTTGGACGCTGGTCGTCGCCTACCGCGATGAGACCGCACAGACCCGCAACCTGAGCGTGTTCGTGGGCGGTTCGTTCGTCGACGAAGCGAGCCAACAGGACTACACCGTGAGCGGTTTTTGCGCTCCTCCTGCGGGCGAAGTGAAGGGCACGGCGCTCGTGAGCACGATCGAGGGGGACGCCAACCTGACCGGCGATCAACTGCTGATCGCGCCCACCGCCGCGGGGCCCTTCGTGCAGCTCTCGGGGCCCAACAACCCGGGCGACAACTTCTTCTGCTCGCAGCTCAACGACGCGAACGGCATGCTCGATACGCAAGGCACGTTCGGCGCGCTCAATCAGGATGCCATCGCAGGCGCGAACATCGTTGGCGGCCGGCAAGGTTGGGACGTCACGACGGTGCCCCTGAGCTCCCAAGCCGGCCAGCTCGTGCAGAGCCAAACCTCGGCGGTGCTGCGCACGATCACCACGGGCGACTCGTACATGCCGATCCTCGCGGCCTTCGCCCTCGATATCAACGCGCCCGACTTCAGCGCTTCGGGCACGAGCCTCGATGCCTCGATGGACGAGGTCACGCTTGGCGACGAGGTGACGTTCAGCGCCACGATCACCAACACGGGGCAAGTGGTAGCCGAGGGCTTGACCTTCGATATGCCGCTGGCCCAAGGGCTTTCCCTGGTCTCGTTCAGCTCCGACGGGGCCCCCGGCGACGTGAACGGCAACGCCGTCGACGCTGCCGCGCTCGGCAACGGCGTCGCCGAAGGGGACCTCGCGCCCGGTCAATCCCGCAGCGTCGACATCGTGGTGAGCGTCGACACCGCGCCCGCCTCCGGCACCTACTTCGTGCTGGGCACCTGGTCGTACGGCTACGAAGCCTGCGCGGGCGCGCCGCTCTTGAGCGAGACCCTGTCGCAATCCAAAGCTTTGACCTTCAACGAACCGCCCACCACCGCCACGACCACCAGCACGACGTCCGGCGTCGGCGGCGCAGGCGGCGGCACGGGCGCGGGCGGCGACGTGACCGTGGGCGTGGGCGGAGGTGGTGGGTCCGAGACAAGCGCGGGCGGCTCCGGAGACACCGACACGGGCGCGTCGGACGCTGGTTGCGGTTGTCGCGTGCCTGCGGCGCCGGAAGGCGAGCGCAACGCACCATGGCTCCTGCTCGCGGCGGCCGCGTTGTTCGCGGCGCGAAGGCGCTAGGCCTTCAAAAACGCGCCCAACAAGCGCAGCCCGGCGGACTGGCTTTTCTCCGGGTGAAACTGCGTGGCCACCACGTTGTCGCGCTCGATGGCGGCCGTGATGCGGTAGGGCCCATGTTGCACCGTGGCTGCGAGCAAGCCGGGATCCGTGGGCACCGCGTGGTAGCTGTGCACGAAGTAGACGTAGGGCGGATCGGCGTCGTAAATCGACAAAATCCCCGCGTTTTTCCGCTCCATCACGAGGCGGTTCCAACCCATGTGCGGGATCTTCACGAGCTCGCCCGTGCCCGCGTCGCGTGCTCCGTCGGCGAGCCGCTCCACATGCCCGGCGAGCACCGCCAGGCCGCGCTCGCCGGGTGCTTCGTCGCTGCCGTCGAACAATGCTTGGAGCCCCAAACAAATGCCGAGATAGGGCTTTCCCGAGGCGATTTGCTCGCGCACCAGGCTGCCCATCGGCCCAGCGAGGGCGCGCGCGCAATCGCGAAACGCGCCTTGCCCCGGCATCACCACTTTGTCGACCTTCGCCACCTCGTCGGGCTCGCTCAGGATTCGCACATCGCAAGCCATGCCCTCGTCGCGAGCCGCGTGCTCCAAGGCCTTTTGCACGCTCCTGAGGTTGCCCATCCCGAGGTCGATGACAGCGACGCGCAACATCACAACGAGCCTTTGGTGGAGGGGACGGTGGCGGAGCGGGGGTCCACCCGCGTGGCTCGAAACAGGGCCTTGGCAAAGGCCTTGAAGGTTATCTCCACGATGTGGTGCAGGTTTTCCCCTTCGAGCAAACGCGCGTGCAAGTTGATTTGCGCGCTACGCGCGAAGGCCTCGAAAAACACGGGCGCGAGCTCCACGTCGAAGGTGCCGATTTTGGCCTTCGGCAGCGGCACGCGCCACACGAAGTAGGCCCGCCCCGAGAGGTCGACCGCGACCTGCACCAGGGCCTCATCCATGGGCAGCGTGGCCTCGCCGTAGCGCGCGATGCCGACCTTGTCCCCAAGGGCCTCGGCGAACGCGAGCCCGAGCGTGATGCCCGCGTCTTCGGTAGTGTGATGACCGTCGATCTCCACGT
>CAYLJT010001015.1:0-2513 GCA_964383995.1 uncultured Polyangiaceae bacterium | reverse complement strand
ACCATTTGCCGCAAAAGGTCGCGGTTTCGCGTGCGCGTGTCGACCCGCTTGAGGGTCTGAATGCCAGGCAAGAAGAGCGTGAGACCGGGTCCGCGCTTCCCCGAGAAGCGGCCTAGCGTAAAGCGCAGCACCGTCTCCCACTGCTTGATTTGACGAAGGCCGCTCACCAAATAGAGCAGTGCCAAGAGACCAATCGTGGTGAGCGCTTCCATGCTCTCTGTCTCCTCGTGATTAGGGGTTGAGACCCAGGTCACGCAGCGCGAGCGCGTAGTCTTGAGGGGTGTTCAGGTTTCGCAGCGTGTCGAGGTTCGGATCGGCCAGCGCCAACAATGGATCGGCGAGCAACAGGTCGGCGTCCGCGGCCAGCGTCCGGACGCGATCGAACAAGAAGAAGGGCGCGAGCTTGTCGGCCTCGACGAGGGCCGCCATGTCGTCGCGCACGCGTGCCGAGTACACCGCGCACAGCGGGTGAAAGCGCCCATCGACGCGCGGCACCACGATGTCGTAGCCGCCGTTTGCGGCGAGGGCCGCCAAGCGTCGCAGGAACAAGGTCTCGAGGAACGGCAGGTCGACGGACACGACGACGGCCGCCGCGATGCGATCGCCGAGCTTCTCGAAGCCCCGCAGCATCGCTTCGAGGGGGCCCCGATCGGGCCGTTGATCGCGGACAATTGCGATGCTTGGCGCCAGGGGCGGGAGCTCTTGCCCAGCGGCCGCGACCACCACCACGGGCTGTGCGGCAGCCAACACTCGTCCGACCACGCGCTGCAGGAGGATCTCTTCGCCGAACTGCAACCAAGCCTTGGGCTGGCCCATTCGCGCGCTCTGTCCACCCGCGAGCACCACGGCGCCGAGGCCCGGGATGGGATCCCATGTGCGTCGAAGAGAAGGTATGGAGGCCATGCGCTCCTCAATCGTAGAGCAGGACGTCGACGAGGTCCCCTTTCGCGAGACGATCTTCGCTTTCTCCGAGCCAAAAGGCCCCATCGGCCCGCGTGGTCGACGACAGGATGGACGCGCCGGCCACGATGGGCGTCGCGACCTCGCCGTCGAGCGTGACGCGCACGTAGTCGAGGCGCCCTCGTGCGGACGCCACCGCCTGACCCAGGCGCGCCGGCAACGTGCGTTGGGGCGGCCCGGGATCGAGGCCGCCGAGCGCGCGAATCGTTGGACCTGCCAACCATTCGTAGGCCGCGAGGCACGCGACCGGGTTGCCGGGGAGCAGAAAGACGAGCCGCGTTGGCGCCTCGGAGGAGGTGAGGACGCCGAAGCCCGCGGGGCCGCCGGGACGCATGGAAACGCGGTGAAACACCAGGTTTCCCACGGCCTGCAGGGCGCCCGGTAGGTGATCTTCGGCGCCCACCGAGGAGCCCCCCGATGCCAGGACGACGTCGGCTTCGCACGCGCGGAGGGCGCGCTCGATGGCCTCCCGTTCGTCGCGCACGTAGCTCACGCTGGGCGCGCGGGCGCCGTCTCGCACGGCCAAGGCGCTGAGCATCACGCTGTTGGTGTCGACGATGTGCGGCCCGGAGGGGGTGGAACCGGGGCGCAAAAGCTCCCCGCCGGACACCAAAATTGCGACGCTCGGGCGCTCGATTACGGGCACCTCGGCGAAGCCGACGCCAGCCAAGAGCCCTGCATCTTGCGCTCGAAGCCTGCGCCCTTGGCGCGCCACGAGGGTCCCCTGCGTCACGTCCTCACCAACACGCGCCACGTGCTTTCCCGGGCCGACCGCGCGCTCGACGACGACCCGCTCGACGCCGTCGGCGTGGGTGTCCTCCACCATCACGATGGCGTCGGCGCCGGCCGGGAGGGGCGCGCCCGTGGTGATGTGCACCGCCTCGCCTTCGCACAAGACGCCTTCAAAAGCGCGGCCCGGGCGGGCCGACCCCGCGACCCGCAAGATCGTTTGAGATCCAACGAATGCGCTCGCCACGTCGGCGCTGCGGACCGCGTAGCCGTCCATCGCGGCCCGCGCGAAGTGGGGCACCGCGAAGTGCGCGAATAGGTCCTCGGCCACGACCCGGCCCGCCGCCTCGCGGACGTCGACCCGCGTGAGCCGCGCCGCGGGCCTCTGTTGCTCGACCAAACGTCGGGCTTCGTGGGCCGAAATGCGCGACAGGGGGGCGGGCATGGACGCCCATCCATAGCAAATGCCGTGGGCGAACGTCGTGCTTCTGGCGATACTCCCCCGCCATGCGTCGCCCCACGGTGCTGCTCTACGACGTCGACGGAACCCTCGTGGACACCGGCGGTGCGGGGCGTCGCTCCATCGCGGCGGCCTTCGAGCGACACTTCGCAGAAGCCCCGAGCAGCTTCGAAAAAGCCTTGGATTTCCCGTTCGGGGGCATGACCGATCGGGCCATCGTGCGTCGTGGTCTACAGGGCGCTCAGGTCGAGGCGACGGAGGCCGAGATGGACGCCATCATCCGCCACTACCTCGTGATATTGCAGGACGAGGTGGCTCGCTCCACGCGCTACCGCGTGATCGAAGGCGTCGCGGCGGCCGTTGC
>CAYLJT010001014.1:0-2515 GCA_964383995.1 uncultured Polyangiaceae bacterium | reverse complement strand
ATCGAGCACATTGACCAGGGTCTCGACGTTGTTGATGGCCGTCGGCTTGCCAAACAAGCCCACGTCGACGGGGAAAGGAGGCTTGTTTCGCGGCTCGCCGCGCAGGCCCTCGATGGAGCTCATCAGGGCTGTTTCTTCGCCGCAGATATAGGCCCCTGCGCCGCGCCGAATCTCGATGTCGAAGGTCAGGCCGCGGGACATGATGTCCGACCCCAAAAGGCCCCGCGCGCGCGCCGTTTTCAGCGCTTTTTCGAGCCTTTCGAGGGCCAAGGGGTATTCGCCGCGCAGGTAGAGAAAGCCCTTCTCGGCGCCCGTGGCGAGGCCCGCGATGGTCATGGCCTCAACGACCGAATAGGGGTCTTCTTCGAGCAGCACGCGATCCTTGAACGTACCGGGCTCGGACTCGTCGGCGTTGCAAATGAGGTAGTGCGGGCGGGCCGCCGCGCGCGAGACCGACTCCCACTTACGCCCCGTGGGGAACGCCGCGCCGCCACGCCCGACGAGCTTCGACTCGCTCACTTCACGGATGACACCGAGCGGGCCTAGCTCAAAGGCCCTGCGCAGCGCCTCGTAGCCCCCTTCCGCGCGGTAGTCGTCGAGGCTCTCCGGATCGATCTTGCCAACGCGCCGCAGGATGCGAAGCTCGGGGCTCCCTGCTTGGGGCAGCACGGTTTTCATCGGCGGCGGCGTCAGCCCGCTCAAGGCTTGAACCGCGGCTTCAAAGGAGGCGTGCCCGAAGGCGACCTCGAACGGTGTCTCACCGGCCTTGACCACCATCGCAGCGGGGGCCTCGGCGCACAGACCGAGACAGGGGCTCTTCAGCCAGGTGGCGCCGTTCTTTTCGGCCCCCGCGGGGCCCACTTGGCCCTCCAAACTGCCAATCAGCGCGTCGGCGCCGCGGGTCTTACAGGCGATGTCGTCACAGACGTGCAGCACGAGCGGCGGCCGTTCTTTCAGCGAGAAGAGCGCGTAAAAGCTGGCCACCCCGAAGCCCTCGGCGGGGGGCACCTCGAGCCGCTCACACAAATAGCCAAGGGCCCCGCGGCTGATCCAACCCACGCGCCCCTGGACGGCGTGGAGCGCTGGCAAAAGCAGGTGCCTTTGATGCTTTGCGGCTCCCAAGCTGGTTGTCGCCATGCCGTCGGGCGCCGCGGGTCCGAGCACGCGCCCCAACACGTGATCGATGGCCTCGCGCTCGCTGTCCGTGGGTGGCGTGGTAATGGGTCGGAGATCCATGGCAGTTCTGTGAACCTTGTTGTCGCTACTCGGCGGCCGTAGCGTCGGCCTCGCTGATTTTTTCGACGCGCACCGCCGCCGCCTTGAACTCGGCGGTGCCCGAGCGCGGGTCGATGGCGTCGATGGTAAGGGCGTTCGTGTCGACCTCGTCAGGGAAGTGAGGGGTCATGAACACGAGCCCTGGTTTGAGCCCTGTGTCGACCCGGACAGGCACCTTCACGACGCCTCTTCGTGAGCGCACGCGCACCACCTCGCCCTCCAGGAGGCCCATACGGAGCGCGTCTTCGGGGCTCATGTCGATCGTCTCGCCCCAGCGCAAGGGGGAGGCGAAACCGCCTGACTGCACGCCCGTGTTGTAGGAGTCGAGCCTCCTCCCGGTGGTAAGGCGCAGTGGGTAGGAATCGTCGGTGGCCTCCACCGGCCCTTCGTGCAGCACGACATGGAAGGGGGCCTTCTTGCCGCGCACCGGATCTTCCCACAACCTGCCATGCAAGAAGGGTGGCTCCAACGCCGTTTCGCTCGGGCAGGGCCATTGAATCCCACCCAGCTTTTCGAGCCGTTCGTAGCTCATTCCCGCGTGCATCGGGCTCACCGTGCGCAGCTCTTCCCAAAGCTCGTGCGGTGTGGGTTGGCCGAGATCGCGGCCGAGGCGCCGCGCGAGGTCGGCCAGGATCGCGATGTCGTCGCGGGCGCCTTCGGGGGCCGAGACCGCCTTGCGCACGCGTTGCACGCGCCGCTCGCTGTTCGTGACGGTGCCCTCGGCCTCGCAAAAGCTCACCGAAGCGGGGAACACGACGTCGGCCAACTGGGCTGTTTTGGTCAGGAAGATGTCCTGGACAATCAGGGCCTCGAGCCCCTTCAGGCGGCCTATCGTGTGGTGGGAGTCGGCCTCCGACTGGGCAGGATTTTCGCCCAACACGAAGAGGGCCGTGAGCTTTTTCTGGTCCATCGCCTCGAACATCTGCGACAGATTTTTGCCGTTTTTGGCCGGGATTTTCGCGCCCCAGGCGCGCTCGAACTTGCCCCGCAAAGCGTCGTCCTCGACGTCTTGGAAGCCCGTGAGCTTGTTGGGCAAGGCGCCCATGTCGCCCCCGCCTTGCACGTTGTTTTGGCCGCGCAAGGGGCAGAGCCCCGAGCCGTAGCGGCCCACGTGCCCCGTGAGCAGCGAGAGGTTGATCAAAGACAGCACGTTGTCGACCGCGTTGTGGTGCTCGGTGATGCCGAGCGTCCAGCACAGCTCGGCCCGATCGGCCTTGGCGTAGGCCTCGGCGAGGGCCAG
>CAYLJT010001013.1:0-2527 GCA_964383995.1 uncultured Polyangiaceae bacterium | reverse complement strand
TGGAGCCGTAGTTTCCCTGGCCGTCGACCAGCGGGTAGCGAAGGCTGAAGTCCTGCGCCATGCGCACGAGGGCGTCGTAGACGGCCATGTCGCCGTGCGGGTGGTACTTGCCGAGCACATCGCCGACCACGCGCGCGCACTTCTTGTGAGCGCCGGTGGGGCCGATTTTCTGCTCGCTCATCGAGAACAGGATGCGCCGATGAACGGGCTTCAGGCCGTCGCGCACGTCGGGGATCGCGCGGCCGATGATTACGCTCATCGCGTAGTCGAGGTAGCTCGTGCGAAGTTCGTCCTGGAGGCTGACCGGGACTTTTTGCTGAATGTTCGATTGCTCTTCCATGGTTTTCCGGCGTGTCGCGGGCCAAGTCCTGCTCGGCGTGCGAGAAACATCGCGGCGGCCAGGGCAGCCCCACTAGAGCGCCCGGCGGCGGCTCGAAGGAGCGCGCCAGGGCCGCGAAGGAAGCTTCGAAGTAGTCCAGCGGCGCCTTGAGGGCAAAGGGTCTCGGCCCCTTTTCCTCCCAAAGCTTGTCAGGTCGGGCAGGGCACGCGATGCTGCGTTCCGCGAGGAACTCTATGCCCAAGCTGGCTGATTTCGATGCAAGCACCCAGGCCCACGCCACGAGCGCCTACCAGCAGTTTTTGGCCCAATACCGCATACCCGCGTCGCTCATCACGCCTGACGAGCTGGGGGCCGCCGTCGCCGCCGCGACCGAAGGTCATGGCTCCGCCGATTCGGGCTTCAAAGACCGCTTTTACGGCGCCCTCTACCAAACCCTCCACCGCTCGATGAGCAAGCACGCGGCGGTCGGTCAACGCTGGCCCACGGGCCTTGATAACGCGGCGTACGAGCTGCTCAAGCGGGCCCTCGAAGGGCGTTTTGGGCCGCTACCGTCGTCGAGCCCCGCGGGCACCACCGACAGTGGTGTACGCCACGCCGCCCCCGGCTCGATGGAGGCTCTGCTTGCGTCGCGCGCCAATCCACCGAGCGCCATCGATCCGGCCGTGGCCGCAGCCCTGCGCACGAGCGCGGGCACCGACCCCTCGGCGACGACGACGCGCCTCGCGCGTCCCACGGGCTCCCGGCCGACCGCCGACGAGGCCGTGTATGTGTACCGCGTCACCGAGGTCGCCACGGGCCGCACGGTCGAAATCGGTGTGCCGCACAAGAGACTACCGCCCGGCGCCAACCTCTACACCGAAGGCCCGCTGGGCGTGGATCTGGTCGAAAACCTCAAACGCCGCTTCGCCGAGCCCGAACTTGGGCGGATCGCGGTGGTAGGCGGGTCTCTCTTGCCGGTGCGCGAAATTGCCGAGCTTGCCAAGCGTCCAGGCGCGATCACCGTCAGCTCGGGCCCGATTCGGGTGGCTTAGCGCCGTTGTTGCGTCTGCGTCGCCGGCTCCGTCGTTGGTCCCGTCCCGTCCTCTTGGCGGTGGGCGGATATTTCTTGCTGCGCTCGGGAGCCTGCCGCGCCCCAACCGCGTCAACGCCCCCAACCCCCGCAAAAGCGGCTCCTTCGGCCAAGGCGCCGTCCTCCAAGGCGCCGCCCAAGCCTACGCCCGCCGAGCCCGCCGCGGCCCTGCCCACGGACGTTCGTTTGTGCTCCTGGAACATCGAGAAGCTCGGCCACGGCGAGGTCAAGGACTACCGCCGAATCGCTTCCATCATCGAAGGCGCGTGCGACCTGATTGCCCTTCAGGAGGTCATGGAGAAAAAGCACCTTGCCAAGGGCTACGACGAGCTGGGCGCCGCGCTCGGAGCCGAATGGCAAGGTGCCATCACCCCAGACGCAAGGCCGCCGAACGACAGCCAAGGCGAGCGTTACGCGGCATTTTACCGCAAAAACAAGGTCAGTCGCTGCGACGGGCCGGATCTAACCTGGGTGCCCGACGCGGACGATTTGTTCTATCGCGAGCCGGCCTACGGCTGTTTCGTGGCAGGCAAGGTCGACCTGATGTTGGTCGTCTACCATGCCAGATTTTCGAAGGGGAACCGCGACGCGATCATGGCCGAGGTGGAACACCTGCGGGAGGCGGTTGCCGCGGTGGAGAAGGCCGCCCCGGCGGGGGAGAAGGACATTCTCGTGATCGGCGATCTCAACCTGCGGAAGAGCGACGTGGCGCGCGTTCTACCCTATTTCGACGCGACCGACGGGACAGGGTCGACGCTGAACGCGCGCGGAGAAATCACCGACCACCTGTACGACCACCTGCTCGTCGTCCACCGGGAAGATACGCGCGAGGTGCGAGGGGAGGCCGAGGTGCTCGACGTGCGTGGCCAGGGCTTCGATCCGGCCACTTACGCGCGGACCGTGAGCGACCAACTACCCATCCGCGTGGTGATCGACGGGCGCGTCGACGACGACGGACCGGGGGCTCATTCGCCCCGCTGAGGGCCTTTTTTCTTGTCGATGGCGTCGACGAAGAGGCCCATGTTCTCCGCGGCGCTCGTGATCGAGAAGAACAACGAGGTGTACACCAGGAGCCGCCCGACGTGCACCAGGTCGACCAAGCCAAAGTCGTAGATGCC
>CAYLJT010001012.1:0-2534 GCA_964383995.1 uncultured Polyangiaceae bacterium | reverse complement strand
AGCCGGCCTCGGGGGTCTGGGTTTGTGGCCTCGGGTCGGGTAAGGGTCACGCGGGGAGCGACGGCGCCGCGGGCGCGGCGGGGGCAGGCGCGGCGCACCCCGGCAAGCTGACCTCGTTCGGCTACGTGGGGACCGGCGGTGTACCGGGAAACAAGGGCGATGTGGCGCAGGGCGGGGGTGGTGGAGGGGGCGCTCGCAGCCCCGATTGCGACGCGAACGTGGCGGGGGTTCAGGGCGCGGGCGCGAGCGGCGGCGCGGGAGGCGCGGGGGGATGTGGAGGCCTGCCCGGCGACGGCGGAGGTCCGGGCGGTGCAAGCTTCGCGCTGGTCTCCCTGAACGCCGACGTGGTGTTGAACGACTGTGTGCTGACGAGCGCTCGTGGGGGCGATGGCGGAGCCGGCGGCGACTACCAACCCGGTGGCTCGGGGGGCCTGGCCGGTGTGGGCGGAACCAGCGCTGGCAGCGGCGGATGCGCGGGCGGCGCAGGGGGAAACGGGGGTGACGGCGGACCGGGCGGGGGCGGGCTGGGAGGGCCGTCCGCGGCCATCGCGCATGTTGGCGCAGCGCCGATTCAGACCGGTGCAACCGCGCTGAGCTCGGGCGCGCCGGGCCTGGGGGGGCCGGGTGGCAACGGGAACGCTCAGGTCAACGGCGGCGCTGCCGGGGTCTCCGCCGCCATTTTGGTTTATTGAGGACGCAGCAAGGTAGGACGCTCGATCTTACCTTGCCATGTTGGCGCCCGAGGAAGCGCGCTCTCACCTTGCCACGTTGGCCGTCGCGCCGCGATCTTACCTTGCCATGAGGTCGGCGCTTGCTGTCAGCTCCCGCTTCCGAGGCGCGCTAGCACGATCACGACCGCCTCTCCTTCCACCACGAGCTCCTTGCGCTCCCCCGCGAGGGAAGACGGCCCCACGGTGAGCTCGTCGGCCAAGACCTCGGCGGCCAGGCTGGCCCTGTCCTTCGTTACGACGGCCTGGACCCGCTCGCTGCCGTCGATGGCAAGCTGGACCCGCTCCGTGAAGCCGAGGCCCAGGTCCTTTCGCAGGCCCTGCACCCGCGACAGGATCTCCCGCGAAAGGCCTTCGTCGCGCAGCTCGTCGGTCAGCGTCGTGTGCAGGACGACCACACCTACCCGGCTCCCCGCGGCCGCGAAGCCCGGCGCGGCCTCGACCGCCACCTCGATCTCGTCGGGGCCCAGCGTGAAGGCCTCACCGTCCAGATCGATCACCACCTGACCTCGCACCGACAGCTCCGCGCGCAGGGCGCCGGCGTTCGCCTTGCCCAGGATCTCCTTGGCCCGTTGCACGCGTTTTCCAAGCTTGGGCCCGAGGGCGCGGAAGTTCGGCTTGAGCGTGTAGCGGACCTCCTCCCCCTCTTCGCCGGGCTTCAAGTAGCGCACCTCGTGCACATTCAGCTCCTCGGCGATCAACGCCGTGTGCGAAGCGACGGCGGTCAGAAGCTCGGGCTCTCCCACCACGATGTCGGCCCGTGACAGGGGTTGGCGCACCTTCAGCTTGTTGGCCGTTCGCACCTGCAATCCGAGGCTGACCAGGTCGCGGACCGCCTGCATTTGCTGGGCGAGGCCCTCGTCCATGGCGTCCACGGTGGGCTCGGGGTAGCTCACCAGGTGCACGCTCTCGGGGGCCGTGCGAGGGAAGGGGCCGCACACCAGGTTGCGATACAGATCCTCGGCGAAAAACGGCGTAAACGGCGCGAGCAGCTTGCCGATGGTGACCAGACACTCGTAGAGCGTGAAGTAGGCGTCGAGCTTGTCGCGTTGCTCGTCGGTGGGCGACGAGGCGAGCGGACTGGCCAAGACGGGCGTCCAGAAGCGGGCCCGGCTGCGGCGCAACCACCAGTTGGACAGGGCGTCGACCAGGCCCACGATGCGCGTCGCCGCGTCGTAGAGCATGTAGTCGTCGAGGGCCTTGACGGTGTCTCGGACAGTCAACGCCAGCTCGGACAGGATCCAGCGATCGAGCAGGGCGCGCTCCTGCGCGGGGCGGTAGCCGAAAGAGGTCGCGAGGTCCTTCGGCGTGACACCGGAGGCGCTCTCGTTGCCGGTCGCCGGGTTGAAGCCGTCGATGTTTGCGTAGATGGTGAAGAACGAAAAGACGTTCCGCAGCTTGATGGTCAGCTCTTTTTGCGCGGCGCGGACGTTCGTCAGCGTGTGGCGCGTGTTCGTCCAGGGCGGCGACGAGGCGTAGAAGAACCAGCGAAATGCGTCGGCGCCGGGCGCTTTCGTGCGCGGATCTTCGATCGTGACCCGCTTGTCGATGGCCAAACCGGGCACGTCGTTGGGCTTGATGGTGAGGGCGTTGTCTCCGGGGACGAGGCCCAAGCGGTCCAGGTCGCCCCGCGAAAATAGGGCGATACGCCGGGGAAACTTGCCTTTTGCGGGGCGAAGCTCGAGGGCCAGCGGGCTTTGATCGCGGTCCGCGCGGTAAGCATGCACGGGCGCGCTGTCGCCGGCCAGATCGAGGCCTTCGTAGTCTTCGCGGGCGATCAGCACCACGCCGTCGGCGGCGGTTTGC
>CAYLJT010001011.1:0-2544 GCA_964383995.1 uncultured Polyangiaceae bacterium | reverse complement strand
TAATGAGGTAGGTGGTACCGGGGAATATCTGTCGAGGTTGGCTCATGCCGGCCTGTAACCAAAACTCGTACCAATTGGTCCCGAACAAAAAGGCCGATGAAATAAGGTCGTGAGAGTCCGAAGGGGGGTGTCCATCGATTTTTGGCCATGGCGGATGGACACCCCTCGCTGTTGAGATCGCGTGTTTAGCTGTCGCGGTTCATGGCCCCTTTGGACCCTCAATAGAAGTGGGCTATCCGCTGGCTGCGCAGCTGGGGTGCTTTTGATTTCCGGCTTCCGCAGCATCGGCGTCGTCGCGTTGCGTTGCGTTGCTGGCTGCGCAGCTGGGGTGCTTTTGATTTCCGGCTTCCGCAGCATCGGCGTCGTCGCGTTGCGTTGCGTTCGCGCAACCTGGGTCGTTCATGCCGAGTCGACGCAACCTGGGTCGTTCATGCGGGTCGTCCATCCGAATCGGCTTCCGCCACGTCCGCCTCCCCCCCAACCCCCACCCCACCCCACGCAACCTGGGTCGTCCGCATTCGCGTCCGCCTCCGCCAACCCTCGTACGCAACCCTGGCGCGTCCGTCCCCGGCCGACGCAACCTGGGTCGGTCGGCGGGACCAAATACATAGCCGAGGGCCCCCGCCGGACATACAGTGCGAGCCCCAACCCCAACCCCAAGCACCCACCATGATAGACCACACCGGCCTAGACGTCAGCGACCCCAAGAAAAGCCGCGCCTTCTACGAAAAAGCCCTAGCCCCCCTGGGCTACACCGTCCTCATGGAAATCCCGACGGAGTACACCAAGGGCGTCGTCGTTCTGGGCATGGGCGTCGCGCCCAAACCCGACTTCTGGCTCCACGAAGGCACGCCCCAGCAGCCCCGCATGCACATCGCCTTCCGCGCCGCCAACCACGAGGAGGTGGACGCTTTCTACCGGGCCGCCCTCGATGCCGGCGGCCGTGACAATGGTCCACCCGGTCCCAGGCCTCACTATCACCCGCACTATTACGGCGCCTTCGTCCTCGATCCCGACGGGCACAACATCGAGGCCGTCTGCCACGACCCCATGTGAGCCCCCGCGGCCCCGCTACTGCCCGCCGCCTTCCAACCTTCCCATGAGCGCCCTGGCAAGGTCAGCAAGCTAGGCAAGGTCAGCTCCTACCGCGCCTCTCAACCTTCCCAACGAAGCCCGCGCCCTCCTCGCTTCCAGATCGAAGGCGTGCGCAGCCGCCGATCCTCACCTCAAGAACAACGTGCTCGCGAAGCCGGCTTCGGCGTCCACGAACTGGCGCACCTGCTTCAGCCCCGCCCGCGCGCCCATCGCGTGCACGCTCTCGGTCGTGTACTTGTGCGAAGTCTCCGTAAAAATACGCTCTCCAGCGGCCAGTTGCAGGGTCAGGTCAATCGCCGCCAGACGCACCGACTGGGCCTTTCGACTGACCATGTACATCTCCATGCGTGAACGCGCGCCGTTCCACACCGCCAGGTGGTCGTAGGCAGGGAGGTCGAAATCGGCGGCTAGCTCCGTGTTCAGCCGCAAGAGCAGGTTCTTGTTGAACGCCGCCGTCACCCCCACCGGGTCGTCGTACGCCAACTTGAGCTGCGCCTCGGGCTTCACGAGGTCGGTGCCCAAGAGCAGCCCGTCCCCCGGCGCCATCGGCGCCGCGATGGAGCGAAGCAGCGCGTCCGCGGCGTCGGGATCGAAGTTGCCAATGTTCGATCCCAGGAACAGCACGAGGGCCTTCTCCCCCGTCGCGCGGGTTTGAAGCGCCTGGCCCACGCCCTTGGCGAAGTCGGCCTCGTGCATCGTCACGCGCGCATGGCCGTGGCGCCCCATGGCCTGCTTCGAGAGCTCGAGGGCGGTCCTCGAAATATCCACGAAGTGTACGTCCACGTCGCGCTCACGCGTCGCTAGCGCGTCCACCACGATGTCGATCTTGTCACCGCTGCCGGAGCCGAGCTCCACCAGCCGATCGATGTGCCCGAGGGTCGACAGGACCTCCGGGCAGCCCCGACGCAAGAGCGCCTTTTCCGCGCGTTTTACCGCGTAATACGGCAGCTCGCAGATGGCTTCGAAGAGGAGCGAGCCAAGGGCATCGTAGAGATACGCGGTGGGGATTCGCTTCGGGCTCTCGCGAAGCGCGCGGCCAATGGCCACATGCATCGCGCTCGGGGCACGGGGGGCGTCCATCTTCCGAGACAACCACGGATCGACCGATGTTTCGAGCTTCAAATGCCTCATCGTCCGAGTCATTGCTCACGACGACAGGCCTTGCTACGAGCGCGGTCTCATGTTGCCGAAAGAGACACCGTGCGCGTTCGACGACGCGTTCCTCGACGATCTCCCGTACGGGCCCGACGTGCTTTTTTTCGATCAGCTCGTCTCCGTCGACGCTGCGACGAGCACCGTCGTCGCACGCATGCCCACCGATGTCCCGCTGCCTCTCACGGGGTCTCAGCGCGCCCATCCCACGCGTCATCCGCGGCATGTCGCGGGCGGCATCATGGTCCATGCCTCGGGCATGTTGGGCTTCGTTCACGCATATTACTTGATGGACCT
>CAYLJT010001010.1:0-2553 GCA_964383995.1 uncultured Polyangiaceae bacterium | reverse complement strand
GGGGCGCTCCCCCTGCCTGGGGCTCGCAGCCGGGCGCGCCACCGCCCGGCGGGGCAGCGCCGTCGGTGCCTTGGGGCCAGGCGCCCCCCGGATACGCCCCCTACGGGCAACCTTACTACTACGGTCCTGGAGCCTACGAAGCACCGCCTGCGGCGCCGCCACCGCCGACGCAACGCGCCTCGACGCCCATGTTCGTCGCGGGGATCGTGACGCTCTCCGTGGGTGGCGTCGTGGCGCTCATTGGCAGTGCCGTACTGGCAGGCTCGGGCGAAGAGGTGCAGGTCTATTGCGACAACCCCGATGGCACGCCGGGAAGTTATCCCTGCAGAACCACCGAGAGCACCAGTGGTCGAGGCCTTGGAATTGGCCTCTTGGTAGCTGGCGGTGTGGGCGTTGCGGCGGGTATTCCGCTGTTCATCATCGGTGGTCGCCGGGTCCCCGCTGATCCCGCCGTCGCGGTGCGTTTGAGCCCCCAGGGCGCGGCGGTGGTGGGCACCTTCTGAGCGCGCTCAACCGCCGCGCCGACGAAGTGCTTCTTCGAGCTCACGGATGCGCGTGTTTGCGGCCAAGCGGGCCTCTTCGGGGGTGGGCCAAAGGTCTTTGCCCTCCGCGTCGCGGCTGATGCGCAGTGCGTTGCCGATGCCCGCTTCACGTGTGACCACGAACGCGCCGCCCAAAACGCGGCACGGCGTCACGTCCGACGACACGACGCGCTCCACGAGGTCGCCCTCAACCCGGTCCCACACGCGAATTCTGCTGCCGAGGGGGGCGTCCGCGTCAAAGCGCACAACCTCGGTCACGCCGGCCGCGTGGTAACGTGCCAGTTTGCTCTGCCACGCAGTCTCGGAGCTGTCACTATCGCTCACGATCTCGACGGCCAAATCGGGGGCACCGCGCTCCCAGGTCTTCCAGGAGCCAAAGGCCGAGTCGGGGACGCCCCTGCGCACCAGCAAATCGGGCGCGAGGCACAGGGATGGATTGGACGCGTCCCAATACACAAACTGATCTGAGCCAACCGACGATTCGGGGGCAAACGCGCCGCGCACAAGGATGTAGAGCAGCGTACGCAAGTCGAGGTGGCGACGAGTCTCCGGCACGATAGCTTCCTCGGGGAAGTGAACCCGCCGGGGGGGGCGGTGATACTGAGCCACGGCGATGGGCGGCTGAGCCATGGCGGAATCATGACACATGGCCAATTGGCGGGGCAAGGGGATTTGCCGGGGTTCGGCGCCGTTGGCGCGCGTCGGGGCCTATGAAATGCGAGCTCCCGCGCGGCGGCTCCAGGCCAAAAGCCCCGCGAGCGCGGCGCCGAGCCATGCGTCTGGGGAGCCGTGATCGCCGACGCTCGACGTGCAAACACAGGAGCCCGCGCGTGGTGGCACGCTCACGACAGGGTTGGGCTGGACAGCGCTTGGCGCTGCGACGGGCGCTTGTGCGCGCGCGGCAGGCACTGGCATCTTCCCCGAAATCCGCAGGTCCTGCAGCTCGAACGACCGGCTCACGGTCCTGCCCTTGCCATTGTCGAGGACGACAGCCAATGACAGCGCGTATTCCCCAGGGGAAAAGCCGCTTGGATCGATGAAGCCTACGAAGCCGCCCACGCCCGCCCCCGACCAGCCACCTACCGTCTTGGCAAGATCGAGGGTCCCCACGACCTTACCTCTCCGATCCCCTTGGCGGACGTCCAGGTCAGCCTTCTTGAAGTCCCAGCGCTCGTCGCCTCCCGCGCAGAACGAGAGCGCCACCGCCAGACCGTCCTTCCTTGCCAAAAGGTAAGGTGGGGGCGCTCCGGCGTGGCCCAGGTCGACCGCGCGTCCATCGGCCCGCAGGCGCTCCCAAAGGGCACACAAAACACGGCCGTCTTTTTCGATGGAGAGCTGCTTTTTCAAGGCTTTTTCGGCGGCTGCCTGGGTCTCGGCGCGCTGCCACCGCAGGGGCACGGCGGCGGCGCGCAGCTCGGCGTTCGGATCATTTACGAGGCGGAGGAAGTCGTCGAAATGGCCGTCGTCCTTATTGTACCAACCGTCCTCCAGGATCGCGAGCGCGGCGACACGCAGGGGCACGGCCGCTTGGGAGCTCAAGGCAAGATCGAAGAACGGCGTCGCATCCCGCACGCGGAGCGTGCCGAACAACGAGACACCCCCGCGCACCCTTGCCACAGCGCTCGCGAGCACTTCTGGCGGGGCTTTTTCTTGCAACGTGCGCAGCGCCTCGCTGGCCACGAGGTCGGCGAAGAACGAGAATCCTCCTTGCACGAAGGCGGGCACTTCATCGTCGGCAGGGCGTTCTGGCGCGATCAAGTCGACGAGCGCTTCCAGGTTGTTCGAGGTCGGCTCGGCCGCCGCCCGATCGATGAGCAAATGAGCCTGTTTCGCCTGCTCCACGGCCCTCGTAATCATGGGCTCCAGATCCTCGAAGGTCAGATCTCTCGTGCCCCGTGGATCGCCTGCGATGTCGAAGGGATCGATGCCTTGGGGGACGGGCGCATAGGGGCCTGGGTTGCTGAATTGCTCGAAGCGCATCACCTTGCCATTTCGCAAGATGCGGAGTCCC
>CAYLJT010001009.1:0-2560 GCA_964383995.1 uncultured Polyangiaceae bacterium | reverse complement strand
CCCTCGCCGGGTTAGGCCGCTTCGTTGTCCGCGCCTGGGTCGCCATTGTGCTCGTCGGCTACACGGCCCTGTTCGTCGCGGTGCTCATCGGCCTCTTCGCGGCCCGCTCGAGCGACTCACGGAGCTCTCAGCGGAGCTTCGATCCGGGCCTTTCGTACTTCGTGCTGCGCGTCCTCGCCGACGCGCTCTTCTGGACCTTCCATCCCTTCTCTCCGTTTCGCGTCGGCAGTGTCGAGCGGATCCCGAGGGCCGAGCGCCGCGGTAAGAAGGACGAGGTCGGCTTCTACGACAAGGTCAACCGCTTCTTCTTCGGCCCGCCCGCGCAGGAGCCCGAGCCGCGCGCGATGGAGAAGAAGATCCTCGCCGAAATCCGCGCTCAAAAGGGCCGCATCGGGCTCGGCGACGTGATGCGCGTCACGGGACTGCCCAGGGAAGACTCCGACGCCTTGATGGCCCGCTTGATGGTCGACTACGACGGCGACGTGGAGGTGTCGTCCGAAGGTGGCATCAGCTACCGCTTCGCCGAGCTGCGACGTACCGCCGACGACGTGCGAGAGGAACGGCCCGCGCCGATCTGGACGGAGAAGATCGCGGTGCAGCCCGTCACCGGGAGCTCTTTTGGCGCCAACTTGGTCATCGTGCTGCTCAACGGGTTCAACCTGCTCATGAGTCTATTCGCTATCGGCGAAAACCTTACCTTCGAGAAGCTCTCGCTGCTCTTGTCGGGGCTCCCGCACGAAGAGCTGCCCGAAGGGGGGACGGCCGTCGCGCTCGGCTATGTACCGCTCGTTTTTTCTATCGCGCTCTTCGCGCTGCCCCTTGCGAGGTGGCTTGGCAAGGGCCTGGAAGCCCGCAAAGTCGCCCACGAAAACGGCCGCCGCGCCGTCCTGCGCGAGGTGCTCGCGGGGGCGCGGCGCGGGGGCGTGCAAGACGATGACGTGCGCCGCGCCTACCGTCAGGCCGCCGGACGAGAGCCTTCCGAAGCCGAGCTGACCCGGGAGATCGTGGCGCTCGGTGGCGATGTGGACCTCGGGGCGGCGGAGCGCGGCGTTCGCTACCGTTTCCCCGATCTGGAGCTCGAGGCGCGCGCCGTGGAAGCCGAGCGCGAGGCCGCGGCCGACGACGAGGCCCGGCTCGGACCGGTGATTTTTTCGAGCGAGGTGTAGCTCGGCGACCGACCCGGTCTTGGCGGGGGCGCCCCGGCCCATCGAGGCGAACGAATCGACGAGCTAGCCGCGCGTGTCCTTCGCTAGCCAGCGCACGATGGTATCAGCCAGGTAATCCCCCCGATCTTCCTGAATGAAGTGACCTCCCCAGAAGCGTTCGTGGGGCTGCCCGGCGGCGCCAGGAATGTGTGCCTGGAGCGGACGATCGCCCCTGCCCAGGATGGGGTCGTTCTTACCAAAAAGGGTTAGAAACGGCTTCTGCGAGCGGCCGAGCACGGCCCACGCGGCGCGATTGTCCGGGACCGCCGGATCCTTCGCGTCGATGGGCACGAGGGATGGAAAGATGCGGGCTCCTGCCATGTAGCGTCGATCTGGAAATGGCGCGTCGTAGGCCGCCCGAACCTCACGAGGGAGCTTCGTGACACACCCGGACGCCACGATGCGACCAATGGGAAAGACCGGTGAAAAGCGGGAGAACGCTCGCCAGGCATGGAAGGCCATGGGCGCCGGTCGCTCCGCGGTGGGTAGGAAGCCATTGGCGATCACGGTCCGGGAAAAACGCTCCTCTTGCTCTGCCGCGAGGCGCAGACCAATGAGCGAGCCCCAGTCCTGCGCGACGAGCGTCATATCACGCAGCTCGAGCCCCTCCAGCAGCGCGCGGACCCAGCCGACATGACGCGCGTAGCTGTACGCCGCCGTGGCGGTCGGCTTGTCCGACCGACCAAATCCGATGAGGTCGGGGGCGAGCGCGCGGAAGCCTGCTCGCACGAAGATGGGGATCATCTTGCGGTAGAGAAAGCTCCAGGTCGGCTCACCATGCATGAGCAACACGATCCTTCCGTCCCGCGGGCCTTCGTCGATGTACGCCATGCGCAGGCCATCTCCGACGTCGGCGTAATGCGGCTCAAAGGGGAAGTCCGGCAGGTTCGCGAAGCGGGCCTCGGGGGTGCGAAGGGCGTCCATAGGCCGGAGTATACCGCTGACCGCGGAAAATTGGCCCTCTTCACTGCACATTGTCGTTGACAAGCCCGGTCGGCGGTTGTGTCCTGCTAAGCTATGAGCCGTATTTCGTTCCGCACGCGTTGCTTCCTCACCCTTTCCTTGTGCGGCGGAGCGGCTTCCGCGGGCTGCACCCTCGATCAATCGGGTACGCAGGTGGACCCGGGAGGCACGGGGGCGAGCACGGCGACCAGCACGTCGGACGCGACGACCTCCTCGACCCCCAATGAGCGTGTCGGTTCCAGATCCGGCGGTCAGGGTGTCATTGCCTTCGCCACCTTCGAGCCGGTTGTTGCCGAAATCGTCGGAAATGGTGTCGTTGCCGGCCCCACCGAGCAGCACGTCATTACCCTCATTGCCGGACAACGTATCGTTGTCTGCGCCACCGTCGATCG
>CAYLJT010001008.1:0-2561 GCA_964383995.1 uncultured Polyangiaceae bacterium | reverse complement strand
ACGTCGATGGCCTCCTCCACGAAGCGGAACGAGTTGATGTTCTTCAGCTCGGTGCGCGTGCCGAGCGTCTCCACGCCGACCTTCCTTACCGACACGTTCGCGTCGCAGCGGAAGCTACCCTGCTCCAGGTTGCCGTCGTTGACGCCGAGGCGCATCAAAATCTCGCGCAAACGCCGCAAATATTCGGCGGCCTCCGCGGCGGAGCGCAGGTCAGGCTCACCCACGATCTCGATCAGCGGCGTGCCCGCGCGGTTCAGATCGACGATCGATCCGTCTCCCATGCCATGGATGTTCTTGCCTGCGTCTTCTTCCATGTGGATGCGCAGGATGCGGGCGCTGACAGGGCCTCTTGTCGGAGACACCAGATCGAGGTGACCGTGGCTGGCGAGGGGCTCTTCGTATTGGCTGATTTGGTAGCCCTTGGGGAGATCGGGGTAGAAGTAGTTCTTGCGAGCGAAGATGCTGGTTTGGCGGATCGTGCAGCCGAGCGCCAAGGCGGCGCGTACGGCGAAGGCCACGGCCTGGCGTGACAGGATGGGAAGGGACCCAGGAAGTCCGAGACAAACGGGGCAGGTGTGCGTGTTCGGTGGGTCGCCGAAGCTCGTGGCGCAGCCGCAAAACGCCTTGGTGATGGTGAAGAGCTGCGCGTGGACCTCCAGACCAATCACCGGCTCGTAGTCGCCGTACACTTGCGTCATGACCTCTTTCGACCCGGCGTGCGGCGCGCCTGCAAGAGCTCGTTCACGGCGCGCATGACGCCCTCGGCGTGCTTCTTGATGAGCACCTCGTGGTGGAAGGCGGCGACGATCGTGCGGTTCGAGTCGACCACGTAGGTGATGCGCTGGGCCAGCCCCACGAGCGGCCAAAGCACGTCGTAGGCCTTGGAGATCGCCTTGCTCTCGTCGCCGATCAGGGGGAAGGGTAAGGTGTTCGCCTCGGCGAAGCGGCACTGGGTCTTGCCGTCGTCGGTGCTGATGCCGACGAGGTTCGCACCGGCCATCAGAAGCTCGGTGAAGTTATCGCGGAAGCGCCTTGTCTCGGTCGTGCAGCCGGGCGTGAACGCCTTGGGGAAGAAGTAGACGATCGTGCAGATCCCCGGTTGTTTGGAGAGCACGAAACGGGAGCCGTCGGTGGCTTCAGCGTCGATCTCGGGCGCGGTTTGGCCGACGGCAAGCATAAAGGGTCAGTGCAGGTGCTCGCGCGAAATGCCCGGGTGCCCTTCGTCGCCTGGCTCGAGGCGCGGGTTCTCGCTGAGCTGCTCCCCGTCGCGCGAGGTGAAGCCCATCAAGATCTCACGGTCGTAGATGAACTGGTCGCGCGAGTCGTAGGGCACGGGGTGGAGCCCGGTGTCCATGCGAATGGCGTCGCAGGGGCAGGCCTCCACGCAGAAGCCGCAAAACACGCAGCGCAGCTCGTCGATCACAAAGCGCGCAGGATAGCGCTCGTAGCCGCGGTTTTTGTCCCCTTCCAGGTATTCGGCGGGCTCGATGAAGATGCACTGGGCAGGACAGGCTGTGGAGCAACAAAGGCAGGCGACGCAGCGCGGGGAGCCGTCTTCCCGCAGGGTCAGGCGGTGAACGCCGCGAAAACGCTGCGGGTAGGGCCGCTTTTCTTCGGGGTACATGATGGTTGTCACGCCCGCGTTCAAGCCCTCGAGCACCGGATCGGCCTTCTGACCCAGGGCCATCTCCTTGGTATTGGACAGGAAGCGGCGCATGGTCTGGCCGAGCCCCTTCAACACCTCAGGGAGGTAGCTCTGCACTTGGGCGGTGCGCTCGGGTCGACGAACAGGTTTTCCGACCACCTGTCGATTGGCCGGCTTGGTCCAGGAGCCCGTCTTTTCGCTCTTCACGATTTGCCTCAAAATTCCGAGAAAACTAGGCCTGCCGCGGGGTCGGCCGCACGCCGCCCTCGGCCTGTGCGAAGCGGGCCGTGGTCGACTTCAAGAACTTGGTGCGCTCGACGGGCTCCAACAACCCCGTCAAGAAGCCCACGAAGAGCAGCAACATGCCGAGGGCCACGACGGCCTGTGTGACGTCGGCCAAGGTGTCCAGGACGGAGCTTACCGAGGGCCCGGCGCCGTCGATGGCAAGGACGACCAGACCCGTCATCAGGATGTTGCCGAGCGCGAACGGCAAGAGCTTCGTCCAACCGAGCTTCATGAGCTGGTCGTAGCGGAAGCGCGGCAAGGTCCAGCGGAAGAAGATCTGAATCCAGACCACGAAGATCGTCTTGCCGAAGAACGCGAGCACCGAGATGATCGTCACCGCGAGGTGCGTCATCGGCAGCTCGTAGAGCATGAGATCGCCGAGGGCCACGCGAACACCGTCGGGGTGCAAGAACGGCATGGCATAGCCGCCGAAGAACAGCGTGGTCAGGAGCGCGCTGGAGGTGACGAGCTCGACGTACTCGCCGGTGAAGAACATGCCAAACTTCATGCCGGAGTACTCGACGAAGTAGCCGGCGACGATCTCGCTCTCACCTTCCGGCTGGTCGAAGGGGACGCGCTTACCTTCCGCCGCCAGGGCCACCAAAAACAGCACGAAAGCCAGGGGTTGAAC
>CAYLJT010001007.1:0-2566 GCA_964383995.1 uncultured Polyangiaceae bacterium | reverse complement strand
GCGAGCCCCCCCGCACTTTGGTCGTATCCGAGGGAGCCCATGGTGAGCGCCCACTGAGGCGCTCCCACGCTGCTCAGGTTGGCGACGAAGGCGTCGCCCGCATTGTTGCCTAGCGATGTGTAGGTCGATCCACCCAGGTTGAGCAGCCCCCAAAAGCCCCCCATGATAAAGATGTTGTCGAGCGCGTCGATGGCGAGCGCGCTGAGGCTGAAGAAGTCGCCGGTGATGACGCTGTCCCAGACAACCGCGCCGGTGGCCGAATCGAGGGCCAGCACTTCCCCCACCGGAGGACCTTCGAGGACGACATCGACTACGGTGCTTACGAGCTCGGTGACGACGGTACCGACCGACGTCAAGGCCACGTCTCCGACGTCGATGTAGCCAGAGACGCCGAGCACCACATTCCAGACTTCCGCGCCGTCGATGGCGGAGAGCTTGGACATGTAGGCGACCGTTTGCGGGTTAATGTAGGTCTCCATCGTGCGCCTGTAGGTCGCATACACTTCGCCGCCGTGAATCGTGAGCCCCCCGGGCTCGCCGTTTCCGAACTCGTCTGGCAAGGTGACGGCCCAGAGCAGAGCGCCTGAAGGATCGCGCTTCATGACAAAACACTCGAAGGTGGAGCCGCCGTAGATGTCGAAGTCGGAGGCCAACCATACCCCCACGCCAAGGCCGAGCGTGCCCTGGAACCTCCCGAGCGTATACGTATTGCCGACGGCATCGACTTCGATGTCTCGGACGAGGGAGCCCAAGGGAGCGGTGCTCGTCTCGGGTACCAGCCAGGGATCCGTGGCCGGTCCGCCGGTATGCTGACAGCCGGAGACGGAGTCGCAGCTATCGGTAGTGCAAGCGTAGCCGTCAGCGCACGCGGGCGGCGTCACGACAAGCTGGGCGCCTTGACAGACCTCAAGCCCGTTGCAGGCGTCGCCGTCGCTCACCGCAACTCCCTCGGGAATCGCCACGTGGACGCAGGTTGTGTCGCATGCGTCCGCCGTGCAGGGGTCTCCGTCGTCGCAGCTCGCGCCCTCGTCGATCACACCGTCGCAGTCGTCGTCAATGCCGTTGCATACCTCGTTGCCGGGGGTGCAGTAGCAGACCGTCAAGGTTGGACGAAAGGCCGGGTTGGAGGCGTCGGTCGAGCCGAAGACAGCGCGACCGCCGGCGGGCTCGCGCAGATACACCCCGTAGTTGGGGAGGTCGCCGGCGAGCCAGAGCTGGGCGCTGGAGGTAAGATCCACGGCGAGCGGGCCGGGGGACTCGACGGAGGACGGTAGGAAGGTGGCCACGGGCACCGGGTCGAAGGCGTCCGCGAAGGTCGTCCAGGTGACCGTCGGGCCTTGCCAGGGGGCAAGGACGTTGTGCACCGACGCCGTGCCACCGCCGACCTGGGTTCCTTGCAGCAGACCGAGCGAAGCGCTGTTCAGGGTCGCTCCCGGCGGGATCGCGCCAAGGTCGAACCGCACCAGGGCTGCGAGCTGGGCGAGACCAACGCTGCCTATGGCGAGCGTGCTCGTGCTACCGAAGTTGGCGACGGCACGCGTGGGATCGGCCGGGTTGAAGGCGATGGCCGCGTCTTGGACGGCGGCCGCTCCGCTGAGCGTCAAGCACGAAGCCAAGCCAAGTCGCGCGCTGCCGGGCTGCTCGCGACGTCCGTCGGCAACGTCGGCTTCGGTGCAGCCGAGGAGGCAGGGGAGGGCAAGTGCGAGCCCAAGGCCCAGGAGTCGCATGATTGCAGGCATAGTACACTCCTTTTTCCAGGGCCGCGACCCATTCTGTCTGAGGCAAGGCCACGGAGGGCTCGCTCGGGCGGACGCCGGCACGGGTCGTACGCGTACCCTGTTTGCGGACCCACGCCACAATCCGTCAGCAGAATTTGGCCCGACGCCACGAAAGGGGCCGCATGGTCGCCATCGACGCGGGCTATCCACCATGGATCGCGCGCAATCTCAGCGCGCGACGCAATGGACGTCGAAGCACCGCGGACCTATAGTGCGCCCCCGCAACATTCCCTGGAGACTTCATGAACGAGCAGAGCAGCATCCGCACAGTAGGTTTGATAGGCAGTGGCATGATCGGCGGCACCTTGGCGCGCCTGTGCGTCGCCGCCGGCTACAACGTGGTCCTCAGCAATTCCCGCGGCCCCGACACCCTCGCGGACCTGGTGGCCGAGCTAGGCCAGTTGGCGCGGGCGGCGACCCCGTTCGAAGCCGCAAAAGCAGGGGACATCGTTGTCGTCACCGTGCCGCTTCGCGCCTACCGCAGTGTCCCCGTCGAGCCCCTCGCGGGCAAGATCGTCATCGACACCAACAACTACTATCCCGCCCGCGATGGTCACATGGAAGAGCTCGACAGCGGCTCTGCCACGGTCAGCGGGCTACTGCAAGCGCACCTTGCCACCTCCAAGGTGGTGAAGGGCTTCAACAACATCTACTACAAGCACCTGCTCGCCCTCGCGCGGCCCGCGGGCGCCGCCGACCGCACGGGCCTACCCATCGCCGGCGACGACGAAGACGCCAAGGCCAACGTGACAGCCTTCCTCGATGCTCTGGGTTACGACACGGTCGAC
>CAYLJT010001006.1:0-2568 GCA_964383995.1 uncultured Polyangiaceae bacterium | reverse complement strand
GCGATGTTCGCCAATTCGCCCTTTTACGAAGGGAAGATGTTCGGCGGAAAGAGCTACCGCGCCAAGGTCTGGCTGAGCGTCGACCCGGCGCGTCAGGGCCTTGTTCCCGGCGTTTTGCACGAGGGGAGCCGCTTCCAGGACTACGTGGAGTGGGCCCTCGACGCTCCGATGTTCCTGTTCAAGCGCGGCAGTCGCTACATCGAAAACACGGGGCAATCGTTTCGCAGCTTCATGCGCCATGGCTTCGCGGGCGAGCGCGCCACCTTGGGCGATTGGGAGACCCACCTCAACACCGTGTTCCCCGAAGTTCGCCTCAAGAAGACCCTCGAAGTGCGCGGCGCCGACTCGCTGCCGGCCCACCTCACGTGTGCGCTGCCGGCGCTGTGGACCGGCATCCTCTACGACGAGAAGGCCTTCGAAGAGGCCTATGCGCTGATGGAGGGGGTGAGCCACGAGGAGCTCGTCGCCCTGCGCCCGTCGGTCTCGAAGGACGCGCTCGACGCGGTATTTCGCGGTGAAAGGCTTTCGGTGTGGGCGGGCAAGCTCGTCGACATCGCGGCAGGAGGTCTGTCTCGCCGCGGTCGTTTGAACCGCAACGGTAAGGACGAGCGCGAGCACTTGAACGGCATCAGCGCGCTCGTCGAAAAGGGGCAGTGTCCCGCCGATGTGCTCATCGCGGCCATCGAAGATCCGTCGGCCGATCTCGTGCCGCAGATCCTGACGCGCGCGCGGATGTGATGGCGCAAGTCGGCCCGTTTCCGAGGCGCGTGGCGTCGGCATGACCGCCGTATATCTGCTCACGACGGTCATGCTCGTGCTGCTCAACGCCTTCTTCGTGGCGTCCGAGTTCGCCATCGTGAAGATGCGCCCCACGCGCCTCGAAGAGCTCGTGAAGAAGGGGGACAGCCGCGCCAAGCTCGCCCTGCACATCACGCGTCACCTCGACTCGTATCTCTCGGCAAATCAGCTTGGAATCACGCTCGCCTCGCTGGCCCTCGGCTGGGTCGGCGAGCCGGCCTTCGCCGAGCTCATTCAGACCGGGCTCCGTGGCGTTGGCATCGACTCGCCCGCGACGGCTCACGCGTTTGGCTTCGCTATCGCGTTCTTCCTGATCACGACGATGCACACCGTGATCGGCGAGCTCGCGCCGAAGTCCCTCGCCATCCAACGCACCGAGAAGGTCACGCTGTGGGCTGCGCGCCCGCTGCACATCTTCTACGTCCTGCTTTGGCCGATCATTTGGGTGATGAACGCCGCGGCGAACGGCTTCGTTCGGCTCTTCGGGCTTCATCCCGTGGGCGAGGCCGAGATGGCTCACACGTCGGAGGAGCTGCGCTTGCTGCTCACGAACAAGCCCGCGGGGCTCGATCCGAACCTGCGCACCATGCTCGTGCGTATCTTCGATTTGCGCCGAAGGACCGCGCGCCACGTGATGTCGCTGCGGGGCGACACGGCGACGCTCAAAGCCACGATGACCATCGCCGAGGCCGTGGAGATCGTCGCGGAGGCGGGCTACTCGCGCTACCCGGTGCTCGATGACCGGGGCAAGAAAGTCCTCGGTTATGTGCATGTGCGCGACCTCTTCAACGTGATGGTCGGTCGCCGTCGCGCCTCCCGTGTGGCCGAGCTGTTGCGGCGTCCGATCCTCGCCCGCGAGGACACGAGCGTGGAGCGCCTGCGCCTCGACATGCAGGGGAGCCAGGTGCCCGTGGCCATCGTGCTCAACACCGACGGCGAGTTTCTTGGCCTGGTGACCATCGAGGATTTGCTCGAGGAGATCGTCGGTGAAATCCGCGACGAGCACGACGAAGAGGTGGCCCCGATCGTCCACCGCGCGCCGGGCATCTACGAAGTCGATGGGCGCGTGCTGCTCGCCGATTTGGAGCGCGATGCGAACATCGTCTTGCTCCCCCCGGTCGGCAGCGCCGACACCTTGGCGGGCTACATGCTCGCGCGGCTCGAACGGCCGGCGAACACGGGCGAGCGCGTGGAGTGCGAGGGCTACACGCTGGTTGCGACCGACGTCGCCGGGCGTCGCGTGCGTCGTGTGCGGATCGTGGCCACCGCCAAGAGCGACGAGCCCGCCGAAAAGGTTTGAGCACAAACGAAGCGCGCGTTAGCGCTTCTTGGGCGCCTTGCAGCCGATCAGTGGCGCGAGCTTCTCGACGAGGGCCGTGGCGTCGCCGAGGGCCTTTTGAACGCGTTGGCGGTTCGCCTCCGGGATGAGCGGATCGGCCTCCTCGTCACGCAGCCGCGCGACGAGCTCCAGCGCGGCGTCGTAGGCCTTCTGTTGCTCGCGCGCGAAGGCATCGAGGTCGCTCTCGCCGTACGCCGCGGCGCGCCGCTCCGCCTCGGCGATGGCCGCAAAGAGCAGCGACGCGTCGAGGGGCGGATCGTGGGCGTAGAGCCCCTGGCAGCGGTCCGAGCGCGGACCCAGGAGCACGTGGGAGACCCTTCGCGTCGCGCTCCGTCGCTGCTCCGACGAAGCGTCCACGAACGCCAAACGGTAGCCCGTCACGACGACATCCGAGCTCTCGCGAAATCCCGTGCCCGACTCGCTCTTCGTTG
>CAYLJT010001005.1:0-2574 GCA_964383995.1 uncultured Polyangiaceae bacterium | reverse complement strand
CTCTGCAAAAACCGCTCGAAGTACCTGTCCCGCCGCCACGCCAACAGCACCGACGACGTCGACGATCTGGCCGATCGATCGAGCCTCGCGGGCGCCAAGGGCGTGAGCGTCGGCGACGTGTCCCGCCCCGACGAGCTCGTCGAGGGCATGCAAATGGAGACCATCGTGAAGCGCGCCATCGACGAGGTGGACGTGGAGTTTCGCGAAGCCTTGATTTTGCGCGATGTGGAGGACCTCGCCTACGACGAGATTGCGGCCGTGATCGGTGTCCCCGAGGGCACGGTCAAGAGCCGCATTCACCGCGGTCGGGCGCAGCTACGGGCCCTCGTCGAAAAGGCGATGGGCGAGAAGCTACGGGGCAAGCGATGAGCGAGCGCGATACGAGCGAAGACGAGGTTCCCGTGGGCGGCGATGCTCCCGTGGACGACGCGGACCTTCCGATGGACGACGAAGGCGAGCTCGACGACGTCGATATGCGCGAGCTTCTGCGTGGCGCGCTGAGGCCCCCGGCGGGCTCGGTCGCGCCCGAGCTGCTCCACGGTGTGCAGCGCAAATTGCGCGTGCGTTCCCGGGGAAAATTCTACGGCGACGGCTGGAGCACGGCGCGCGAGCCACGCTCGACGTACCTCGTCACGAGCCTCGTGATGCTCGCGCTGGTCGTGCTGGTGCTGCTCGTGCTCTTGCCGTGGAGCGACGTGGGCGCCTTGCCCTGACCGCCGAGCGGTCGATTTTTGTCGACAAATCCGCCCGACGACGCGCCAAATTCGTCACGGTAAACCTCTTTCCGGAGCAAGACATGAGCTCTCCGATTCGCACTTGGCTTGTTGGGTCGAGCCTGCTCCTTGCGGCTGGCGTCGCTGCGAACGCCTGCTCTGCGAACGGCGACCCCGCCGCAACCAGCGGCTCGGGGGCGTCCGGCGCGACGGCCACCGGCGCCGGCGGAATGTCGTCTTCGTCGGGAGACGGCGGCGATCTCGATCTTGACGGCGGCACGACGGGCACCGGGGGCAGCGGTCAGGGGGGCTCGTGCGCTTCGATCTCCGCCGAGGCCGAGCTTGGCCTCTCGCCCGCCGACATCATCATCGCCGTCGATACCTCGGGCAGCATGAGCGAAGAGAGCTCGGAGGTTCAGGCCAACCTCAACAACTTCGCCACCATCATCACGCAGAGCGGCGTCGACGTGCATGTCGTGCTCATCGCCGACGAGGGCGTGTGCATCCCGAGCCCGCTCGGCACGGGCCAGTGCGGAAGCGGTTGCGCCGATGAAAACCTGCCCAGCTACCAGCACGTTTGCCAGGGCGTGAGCAGCACCGACGCGCTGCAAAAAATCCTCGATACCTACCCGCTCTGGAAGTCGTCGCTGCGCCCCGACGCCACGAAGACGTTCTTGGTTGTCTCGGACGACGAATCGGATCTGTCGGCCTCCGACTTCACGAACGCGCTGCTCGCCTTGGATCCGCCGACGTTCCAAGGCTTCAAGTTCGACGCGATTGTCTCGGACGAGGGCCCCGGCGTGTGCACGGCCTGCTTCTTCGCGTGCGCGACGTGCCAAAGCGCGTGTTGCGACAAGAGCGCGCTGTGCATCCCGCTCTCGGCGGCCGAAGGCAAAATCTACAAAGAGCTCGTGAACCAGACGGGCGGCGTGTTCGGCGATTTGTGCGCGCAAGACTTCGGTCCGACCTTCCAGGACATGGCCACCGGCGTCGTGCAGAGCACCACGTTGGCGTGCTCGTTCGATATCCCGATGAACGGCGGCACCATCGACCCGACCAAGGTGAACGTGAACTACACCGCGAGCGGCTCGAACATGCCCCAGGCCATCGGTTACGTGGCCGGCGGGCTCGCGGCCTGCGGGCCGAGCGGCGGTTTTTATTACGACGACCCCAACAACCCGACGAAGATCCTGCTTTGCCCCGCGACCTGCACCGCCGTGCAGAGCGACACCGGGGGCAAGATCGACGTGCTCTTTGGTTGCGACACCATCTTGCAGCCCCCCGAGTGATGCGCTTTTCGATCGACCCTGATATCAGCCGCGCACACACGCTTCCCGCGTCGTTTTACGCGGACCCAGCGTCGTATCACGCGCAGCTCGAGCGCGTGTTCGCACGGACGTTTCACTTTGTCGGAGACAGCGCCGATGTCGTGGAGCCCGGCGCGGTCGTGCCGTTGACGTTGCTCGAAGGTTCGCTGAACGAGCCCATCGTGTTGACCCGCGACGGCGCACAGCAACTGCACGCGCTCTCCAACGTGTGCACCCACCGCGGCGCCCTCGTCGCCAACGAACGCTGCGTCGCGAAGAGCCTATTGTGCCGCTACCACGGCCGCCGCTTCGACCTCGACGGCCGCTTCAAGCACATGCCGCGCTTCGAAGAGGCCCAGGATTTTCCGACGAAGAACGACGACTTGCCGGCCCTCAGCGCGGCGCCCCTCGGGCCCGTGGTGTTCGCGAGCTTGTCGCCCAAGGCTTCGTTTTCCGAGGTTTGGGAGCCCTTTCGGCCCTGGCTCGATTTTCTGCCGCTCGACGCCATGCGGCCCGATCCAGCGTCGAGCCGCGACTACCTGGTGCGCGCGCAT
>CAYLJT010001004.1:0-2576 GCA_964383995.1 uncultured Polyangiaceae bacterium | reverse complement strand
TCGTGCGGCGCTAGCCCTTCGTCCCGCAACGAACTTGCGGGACGAAGTACTAGTCCGTCACCTCGAACGCCGCCCTACCTACGAGCTGACCGTCCTCGGTCTCGACGTCGACCGTCCAGGGTCCCGTCAAGGTCGTGGGAAGGTGCTCGGGGGCGAGGGTCGAGCGCAGACGCACGACCTGACCTTGCTGCTTCTCGGATAGGGCGACATCCGCGGCGCGGTACACCTCGGCGTCTCCCTTGCGCCAGACATGCACCAACGTGTCGCCTTGACTCCCGGGGAGGCTGACTTCGGTGATGGCGACCATGCGCTCGATGACCGAAGCGTGGATGCTGGTCACCTCGGAGGCCAACCGGCCATCTTCCAGCAGGGAAGGCCCGACCGCCGCGCGCACGACGTACATGGGGACAGGAGGCACGAAACGCCGCCCCGCGTAGACGACGGAGGTGGCGGCCAGGACGCTGGCCACCACCAGCACCCAGGTGCCCGGGCGCGCCAACGCACGGACGGGCAGGTGCAGCGCGAAGACGCCGAGGGTCGCCAGGGCGGCCGCCGCCAGCAGCGCGAAGAGCGTGCGAATGTCGGGGAAAAGGGCGGGGATGGCGACGTTCAGGACGGCGAACAGGGTGAGCGCATAGAAGGCCGATGCGGTCCCCCGAAAGCGCATCAACACGCGGTCGAACACCATGTCCAGGGTGGACAAAAGGGCCAGCGCGCCGAGGGCGAGCACGGCGTATTGGGTAGGGCCGCCGAAGGTTGCGGTCTTCACGTAGAACGGCAGCAGGAAGAACAACATGCCCTGATACAGGTTCTTCAGGACATAGGTCAGGGCGACGAAGCGCAGCCGCTTGGCGGCCCAGGCGACCGCCACGTCTTGGCTCGTTCCGGTGCCGAAATAGCGAAAGAAGAAGACCAGCGCTATCCAGACCGCCAACAACGAGACGACGAGGTACCTCGCGTGCTCGATGCCCTTTTGCGCCATCGTCGCGACAAAGACGCCGAGGCCGAGGGCGTAGGTGGTGTGCAGCCACCACAGCTTCTTGCCGTGGTCCTTCGCGAAGCGGCGCAGACGCGCGTAGAGCCCCGGGGCGACGTGGCGGGCCTCCACGCGGTCGTCCTAGTGCAGGAGGCCGAGCTGCAACCCGACGCAGGGTTTCTCGGCGTTCTCGACGTAGCCCACGAACTGGTATTTCACGGGGTAGATGTACCCGAACAGGATGCACATCTCGTTGTCGCCGATGCCGTAGTGGAGCGTTCGGTCGCTGGTGTTGACGTAGTCGCAGGTGAAGCGCAGATGGTCGACACCCTCCAGGGAGACGGGTGGATTGAAGCTCTCGATGTTGGACTTCAGATCGTAACCATGTTGCTCCAAGATTCGCTTGGGGGCCTGGTCGGCGACCAGCGCGTCCGCGGAGAAGACGTCGATGAACTGGTGGGTATGGGGCATCATCATCAGGACATCGCCTCCGAACACGGGGCAATCGGCCTGGACGCGCGCGGACGACTGGGGAGGTACGGCGAAGTCGTAGTTGCTCAACACCCAGGGGGCGACCTCGTCGACCAGATCGGCGTCGGGCATCGTGAAGACGTCGTAGGCGACCTCGGCGCGCAAGACCTCGCTGGTGGTGTTGATGTAGTGGATGCTGGTCGTGATTTCCCGCGTGGTGTCGAGGCGATAGCCCTTTCCAGGTGGGAACACGATGTCTTCGTTGCCGACGATTTGGGTGGAGCTCGCGAAGATGACGTCTGGAATGCCCTCGGAGATGGTGGCGAAGGGGTCGGTCGCGCCGTGGATGCACTCGGGGTAGGGCTGGGGGCCGAGCTTGGGATCGATGGGTCTTGCCGTGACGTTCGAGTGATGCAAGCCGGGCGTGGTGTAGAGCCGGGCGGAGTAGACGACGTTGTTATGGAGATCGGGGATGCTCCAGGAGACGCAGGTGTCGATCTCTTGCCCAGGCTTGAGCTCGATGGGGGGAGCGACGATGCGAAATCCGCTCTTGGGCGGCTCGGGCAGCAGGATTTCGGTGAGCTTCGCGCCGTAGTCCACGACATTGTCCTGGTCGAGGCGCGTCTTCGGCTCGTAGCGCGTGCGGCCTTCGACGCAGACTCCCTCGAACAGCTCGAGGTGAGGGGGGCAGACGAGGTCCGCGTCGGCATCGGCGCCGCCGCCGCATCCGAACAGAAAAATGACGGGAACGAACCGCGAGAGTCTGCAGGGAAAGGCGCGCAGGGAGGGCAATGGCCACACCATGGGGGCCATCTTGTCGCGAACGCGCCCGCGACACAACGGTTGAATGGGCCCGTCCCGCCCGTCCCGCCCCGTGATATAGGCGCAGAATGATCGCGTTTTTGGGAATGGGTCTCTTGGGCTCAGGCTTCGTCCGCGCGCTGCGGCGGCGCGGCGAGGCGGTCCACGTGTGGAACCGGACGGCGGCGCGGGCCGAGCCCCTGGCCGCCGACGGCGCCGTTGTTTTCACCGAGGCGGCCGAGGCCGTGCGAGGCGCCACGCGGGTGCATCTCACGCTCTCCGACGACGCCGCCGTCGACGAGGTGTTGGAGCGCATCGCGGGGGCCCT
>CAYLJT010001003.1:0-2588 GCA_964383995.1 uncultured Polyangiaceae bacterium | reverse complement strand
GAACCCGCGTATAACGGTTTTGCAAACCGTTGCCTAACCACTTGGCTACCTCACCGAACGCAAAAGCGGGCGCAAACTGCACCGTTTCGTGCCGCTTGTCAACGTCGCGGCGCGGCCCCGCTTTGTGGGGGTACAATAGGCGTCCCTTGCGACCCCCGCGTGGGAGGATTTGATGAAGCTTCCGTTTCGCCGCGCTGCCCTCGCTGCGGCTGCCCTTTCGCTGTCCGCTTGCTCCTCCGGTAGCTGCGCGGGTCTGAGCCCCCTCGAAACACCGTTTCCCCCCGAAGAGGGCGTGGACAACGCGGCGTCGGTCAACATCACGTCGGAGGGCTTCGCGTTTCTCAGCGCCAACGCTCCGGCCTTGGTCGCAGGTGTCACCGGGGGCTCGGCGCTCTCGTTCGAGATCCCCGAGAGCTCGGGCTCGATCTTCAGCGTCATCGACTACACGATTTGCCTCGGCGGGCCCGATCCAGCGGCCAATCCTCCGACCTGCCAGGTGGGCCTCGACCTCGCCAACGCCGCGCTCACGGCCGCTCCTTCGGACCCCCACGCCATCAGCATCAGCGGGCCGATTCCCTTTCTTTTGTCGTATTTGCCCGTGCACATCGAGGCGGGCTGCGCGCCCATCGTCGGCTGTCTCGCGAAGAGCGACGTGGTGTTGAGCATCGACGAGAGCGGTGCTTGCCCGGGCACGACGTACAGCGACCTCACGCTCACCGGCCTCGACGTCAACCTCGCGGTCGACAAGGTCAGCTCGCACCTCAGGCACGGCTACACGGCGACGCACATCGAGGACGTCGATGACAAAGACATCGACACGCAGGGCCTGATCGCGGCCATGCACTTTTGCCCGCAAGACCCGCAAAACACGGACGATACGAACACCGCCGACGTCTTCAACACCTACAAAGACCTGGTGTTTTTCGGGATGAAGGCGGACCTCTACAAGTCGCTCAACGAAAACCTCGGCGCCCTCACCTGCCAAGCCGCCGACCCCATGGCGCCCTCGCCGTGTCCGAACGGCACCTCCGCGGATGCCAACGGCATCTGCGTTTACAGCGACGGAACGTGCATCACCTCGTTGGTTGGCGTCGATGGACGCGTCGATCTCGGCGGGCTGCTCGCGTCGCTCGTGACAGGTACACGCGCCGAGATGGACCTCGTGCTCGCGGCCGGCGGGCTCGGTGTCCGCGACGATGGCTCGGGCGAGCTGTGGGGCGATTTGCGACCCGTGGCGGGCGGCGCGACCCTCGGGTTCTTGGGCGGCGCGAAGCCTGTTCCGCAGGCTTTGTGTGTACCGCCCTCGGGGGTCAAAGCACCGACCGACATCCCCGTCCCCGACGAGCTGCTCGGCACACCGCTGGCGAATTGGCCGGCGTCGCTCGGCGCGGGACCGCACCTCGGCCTCGCGCTCTCGGAGCGTTTTCTCACCTACGCGATGGCCAACGTGTACGACTCGGGCGCGCTTTGTCTCGGACTTTCGGGCACCGCGCTCAACGCGCTCTCGCCCATCCCGCTCTCCTCGGCGAGCGGCTCGTTGCTCGGCGCGCCCTCCCTGCGTGATCTCGGCATTCAGCGTGAAAGCTCGGAGATCGTCATGTATTTGCACCCGCTCACGGCACCCACGATGGCCGTTGGCTCGGGGCAAAGCGAAGACGATCCGCTGCTCCGCCTCACGCTGCCGAACATGGCGCTCGACCTCTACGTGTGGTCCTCCGACAGGTTCGTCCGTGCGTTCTCGGTGACCATGACGCTCGACGTCGATCTCGGCCTCACCGCCGACACCGCGGGCATCACGCCCACCCTCGATGGCATCCACGTGCGCGACGTTTCGGCGACCTCGTCCTCGATTTTGGGCGATCCCGCCGAGCCCATCGCGACCGCTGTCGAGGGCTTGATCACCGACCTTCTCGGCTCGAGCGGTCTGCTCGATCAGTCGCTGCCGACCATCGATCTCGGCAGCTTGCTCGGCACCCTGGGCATCAGCGTTTCGATCCCGCCCGAAGGCATTCGCAAGCTCACGAAGGGCAACGATGACTTCGTCGGCCTGTTCGCGACGCTGAGCGTGGCCGGCCCGTAGCCGCAAAATCGCCGATGAAACGGCTGGAATTTTACTACGACTACGCCTGCCCCTACGCCTACCTCGGGCACACCCAAATCGAGGCCGTGGCGCAGCGGACGGGCGCCGAGCTGGTGTGGAAGCCGTTCTTGCTGGGCGGCGTGTTCCGCGCCATCGGCACGCCCGACGTCCCCGCGGCGACGATGAACGCGGCGAAGGCCAAGCTCAACGCCCTCGACATGATGCGCTGGGCCGAGTGGTTTGGCGTGCCGCTGCACATGCCCGCGACGCATCCGAACCGCACGGTGCTCGCCCTACGCGCGACGCTGCTCTGCCCCGACTTGGTGGCGGCTTCGAAGGCTTTTTTCCGTGCCTATTGGGTCCTCGCACGGGATCTCTCGCAGCCCGAGGTGGTAAAAGAGACGCTCGACAACATCGGCCTCGAGGGCGCAGCGATCGTGGCGCACGCCAACGATCACGCCGTGAAACAAGAGCTGTTTCGCCGCACCGACGAGGCCATCGCCGCGGG
>CAYLJT010001002.1:0-2596 GCA_964383995.1 uncultured Polyangiaceae bacterium | reverse complement strand
CATGCCCCCCTGCCCTCCGGTTCCGACGCTGGTCGTGACGCTCGTGTCCGAGACACTCGAGGTCGCCCCGCCCACGCCGCTTCCGCCGGCTCCGGGGCCGCTGCTGCTCGTCGAGCCCGTCGCCGTCGAGCTCGTCGCCGCGTGCTGGGGCCCGGACCCGCTGCTGTCGAGCGTGCAAGCGCCGAGCGCGAAGACCGCGCAAACCATGGCGAAAGGGGCGCGCACGAGGGCCATCTTAAGCTCAGCGTCGTCCCCTTCGCTACTCTGCGGCGTCGATCGCCGCCCGCAGCGCCTGACAAACGGTCCGCACGTCGTCGTCGCTCATGCGTGGGTACAGCGGCAACGTCAGCTCGCGCCGCGAGAGCGTTTCGGTGAGCGGCAGCCCATCGCAGGTCACGAGGTCGGAGGCGCCGTGGAACGAAAAGCGGTGGATCGGCGGGTAGTGGATGCTGGTTTGAATGCGCGCCTCTTTGAGGTGGGTCATCACCCGCTCGCGCTCCACGCGCTCCGGCAAGATGACCGGGAAGATGTGGTGCGCGCTCTGCCCCATCGAGGCGTCGCGAGTAGCAAAGGGCACGATCACATCCGTTTGAGCTGCAAGGGTCTCGCGGTACAGGGCCACGAGCTCGCGCCGACGTTGGTTGCCCGCTTCGAGCCGCGCCAGCTGCGCCAAGCCGAAGGCGCTCCGGATCTCGTCCATGCGGTAATTGAAGCCCGGCAGCACCACGTCGTAGGAGAACGCGTGGCCCCGGTGGCGCTCCAAGGTGAGCGTGGTCATGCCGTGCGAGCGCATCAGCTTCATGCGCGCGAACAGCTCGTCGGTCCGCGCGATCACCGCGCCGCCCTCCCCGGTCGTGAAGTTCTTGTTGGAGAAGAAGCTCATGCAGCCCACATCGCCGATGGCGCCGAGGCCCTTGCCGCCGTAGCTGCCCCCCGGGGCGTGGGCTGCATCTTCGACGATCGCGAGGCCGTGCTTTTCGGCCAGCGCGCCGATGGCGTCCATGTGGCACGCGTAGCCCGCGTAGTGCACAACGGCGATCGCCTTGGTTTTGGCGGTGATTTTGCGTTTGATGTCGTCCGGATCGATGGTGAGATCGTGGGCCCCGATGACGTCCGCCAACACCACCCGCGCGCCCGTGAGCAGGGCCGCATTCGCCGTCGCGACGAAGGTCAGGCTGGGGCAAATCACCTCGTCGCCCGGGCCCAGGCCCACCCCCGCGTAGGCCAAATGAAGCGCCGCCGTGCCGTTGGTCACGGCGAGCACGCGGGGGCTGCCCACGATCTCGCCAAGGCGTTGTTCGAAGGCTAACGTGCGCTCGCCCATGGTGAGCCAACCCGACGCGATGACCTCCCGCACCGCGTCCTGCTCTTCGGCTCCAAAGCTCACATCGGACAGGGGGATCTTCCACATGCGGGCGAGGCGTAGACCGGGTGCGGAGCTTTGTCCAACCCTTGGCCCTGGTGTGCGATGAGCGCGCGTGTCCGCGCCGTGCTGCTCACGATGACGCTGGTCGTCGTGTCGTCGTGGGTGTCCGTGCTCATGAAGAAGACCCTGCGCGAGGTGCCACCGTTCACCTTCGTGTGGCTGCAGCTCGGCTTCGGTGGGGCGCTGCTGGGCATCTACACCTTCGTCCTGCGCGGGGAGCGCACGCCGCGGAACCTGCCGCGCGAGGTCTGGGCCCTCATGGCGCTCATCGGCGTGCTCAACTTCACCGGCGTCCGCGTGCTGTTCACGGCGGCCCTCGGCCTCTTGCCCGCCACGACCAACGCCTACCTCGTCAATTTCGTGGGCGTGGCGACCATGGCGCTCAGCGCCCTCGTGCTGCGCGAGCGGCCTTCCCTCCACCAAATCGCGGGCGCCGTGATCGCCCTCGCGGGATTGCGCGTGTTCTTCCGAGAGCTCCCCGCCCCCAACGAACGGCTCGGCTTCGTCTACGTCGGCACCGGCGTCGCGCTCTTGGCGGTCACCAACACGGCCGTGCGCAAATTGGCAGTCATCGGCGCGGGACGCATCTCGAGCGCCCTGGCGGGCACCTGGTCGTTTATTTTTGGAGGCGTCCCGGTGGTGGCTTTTGGCATGCTCAGCGACTGGCCCTCTCCCCTGCCCTCGGCCACCAGCATGGCAGTCATCGCCCTCTCGGGACTGACCTCCATCGCCCTCGGCATGGCGCTCTGGAACTACGTATTGAAGAGCCTCAGATCCTACGAAGCCAGCATCTTGGCGGCATCTTCGGTGATTTTTACCGCGCTGTTTGCCATTCCGATGCTGGGCGAGCAGCTTGAAACATGGCAGTGGGCGGGGATTGCCTTGATGCTGCTAGGCCTTTCCCTCTCGCAGATGCGCAGGAGCCCTGCGCCGAAGGCCCCCGACGGCCCCGAAAAGGCCGCTCACTGACAGAGCGGATGGCCCGCGCAATCGGCGCAGATGCAGCCCTCGAGGCCCGGGTGGCACTCGCCGTCGTCCATGCAATTCGCGGGGTCGCTGCAGTAGGGGTCGGCCGCGCAATTGGCGCACACGCAGTCGTTGTAGTTGCCGGCGCCGTCGTCGCACACCGCGAGGGGACACCCGAGGCACAAGCACGCAGCTTGATCGGAG
>CAYLJT010001001.1:0-2621 GCA_964383995.1 uncultured Polyangiaceae bacterium | reverse complement strand
CCGATCCGAACGACGGCGCCTTGGGGCCCATCGCGGCGAGTCGCATGGGGGACAGGCTCGTGCTCGGTTGGATCGACGATCCACAGCTCCCCGATCCGACGTTTCATCTCGCGACCTTCAGCGTGGACGGCGCTCTGCAGGCGAGGACGAGCTTCCCGATCGGCGGTCAGGCGACGGGGCCCATCTACCTGCTCGGATCACCCGATGGGCAAAGCGTGCTCGCGAGCTGGTCCGTCGGCGGCGGTGCCAACCCGGACCGCGTGCGTCTGCAACGGCTCGACTGCGCCAACTGAGCGATGCGGCTCCATCAGACGACGCTGGAAGGCTGTGCGGCGATCGAGGGCATGGTGGTGTCCGTCGACGTCTTGCGCGCGTTCACCACGGCCGCGTTTGCCTTCGACGCGGGTGTCCGAGACATCGTGCTGACCGGTGAGGTGGAAGCAGCGTTCGCGCTCCGCGAGCGCTTTCCGGGCTCGAGGATCATGGGTGAGGTGGGCGGCTTGCCGGTGCCGGGCTTCGACTACGACAACTCGCCGTCGGCGATGAAAGGCCGCGATTTGAAGGGTATTCGGCTGATTCAGCGGACCACGGCGGGCACCCAGGGCATCGTCCGCAGCGTGCGCGCACGCATCGGCTACGCCACGAGCTTTGTCTGCGCCAAGGCCACCGCGGCTTGCATTTCCATCGAAGCCGAGCCCGACGTCACCCTCGTCATCACGGGCAAACTGGAAGGACGCGATGGCGATGAAGACGCCGCTTGCGCCGAGTACATCGCGGCCCTGTTGCGCGGCGAAACACCGAGCGCCGCGCCCTATTTGCAGCGGGTTTCGCGCTCCACCGCGGGGCAGAAGTTCGTCGAGCCCGGGCACCCGTTCTTCCCCTTGGAAGACGTGATGTGCGCCGTGGACCTCGATCGTTTCGACTTCGCGATGCGCGTCACGCGCGAGGCCGACGGCCTTGTGATGCGCCGCGTTTCGAGCCTCGATCTCAGCGCCGGGGCGCGTGCTTGAACAGCTCGCGGCTCACCGCCTCGACGGTCTCTGCGCGCTTGGCGTCGATGAAGAAGTGGTCTCCCGGCAGCATGCGCACCTGGAAGTGGACCTTGGTGTGCTTCTTCCAGGCCTCGAGATCCTCACGCAGAACATCGGCATCTTCGAGGCCACCGATGGCCGAGATCGGGACCTTGAGCGGCTCGTTGCTCGACGCGGCGTACGTCTCACAAAGCGCCAAATCGGCCCGCAACGTGGGCGCGAACACCGCGAACAAGTCCTTGTTTTCCAGCACATCTTTGGGCACGCCGTTCATGCGTCGCAGGCCTTCGACGAACGGGCCCTCTTCCAAGTGGTGCAGATCGGGGCGGCGCCGAGGCACGTGGGGCGCGCCCGCTCCCGACACGAACAAGTAAAACGGCTCCTTCTTTTGCGCGCGCCGCAGCGCGTGGCTCAGCTCGAACGCGAGCAGCGCGCCCATGCTGTGGCCGAAGAACGCGAAGGGCTTGTCGTTGAGCGGCGTCATGGCCTGCAACAGGCCTTCGACCACCGGGCCGATCGAGCGCGAAGGGGGCTCGTTGAGGCGCCCCTCACGCCCGGGCGGCTGCGCCGCCCACACCTCGACGTCGGGCAAAATGAGATCGGGCCAAGTGCGATAGATGGTCGGTCCCCCGCCCGCGTACGGAAAGCAAATCAGGCGGAGCTTCGCGGCGCGGTTCGCGCGCAAGGGCAGCAGCCAATCGGTCTTAGCCATGGCCCATGGTTTTCCGCTCCGGGCCTCCGAGGCAAGGTCTTACGACAGGATCGAGCTACGCCAGAGCAGCTAGATCGAGGCCTTTTTCGGCCGCGAGAAGGCTCCCGTGCGGGCCTTCGTGGCGCGCACGTAGTCGCTCGGGGCGAGCACCATTTGCGTGCCCCTCACGCCGGCCGACACGCTTACGACCGGCCACGTGAGGAAGGTTTCGTCGATCCACACGGGAAAATCCTTCTTCGCGCCGAGGGCAGTGACTCCGCCGCGGATGTAGCCGGTGAGTGGCTGAACCTCGCGCAAGGCGACGGGCTCCACCTTCGAATCGCCCGTCAAACGTGCGAGCGCTTTGTTGTCGAGCTCGGCGTCGCCGGCCACGACAGCGAACACGATGCCCCGCTTGTCGCCGCGTACGACCAGGGTTTTGTAGACCTGCGCGGCCTCCATGCCGACCTTCTTGGCGACGCTCTCCGCGGACAAATCGTCGGGATCGACCGCGTAGTCGCGCAGCTCGTAGGGCACGCCCAAACGATCGAGGATCCGCGCCGCGTTCGTTTTCATCCGCCGTCGGCGCGCGTGCGCCGCGCGTCTTTTTTGTCGCTCGCGCGGCGCTTCTCGTCGAGCCTGCGCTCTTTGGAGGCGCGCGTGGGCTTGGTGGGCCTGCGCGCTTTGGGCCGCGTGAGCGCGCGCAGCACGAGGGCGGCCAGCTTTTGCCGCGCGTCTTCCAGGTTCTTCGGTTGATCGCGCGTGAGCTGGCTCGTGACGCGCAGCCAGCGCTCGTCGATGACGAGCCGGCCTGCGAGCGACAAAAGCCGCGCTTTTGCCTCGTTATCGAGGGCTTCGGTGCCCACCACGTCGAGCTCGTGCTCGACCTTCGAGGAGAC
>CAYLJT010001000.1:0-2627 GCA_964383995.1 uncultured Polyangiaceae bacterium | reverse complement strand
GTACAGCGACGTGGCTCCGCTCGACACGCCGCCGGTGACGTAAACGAAGGCGGTCCATGTGATTTGATCGGTGGCGAGCTGCGCGTAGGCGATCGCGTCGAGGGCGCGACCGACGCGAAGAAGCGACGCGTAGACGGCGGCTACGAGATACGCCGCGGCGACGGTGACGAGCGCCACGCGCCCGGAGCGGCCGTTCCATGCGAAGTCGGCCGCGTAGATCCACGCGATGAAGCCGAGCAAAATGGTGAGGACCGCGAGACGCAGAGCCGCGAGCCAGGTGAGGCGTACGGGCAGCGGCGTGTCGGGACCAATGCCGAGGGCCACGGCTGGACTACTCGGACTTGATCTTCCCGGCGAGGTCGAAGATCGGCAGGTACATGGCGACGAGCACCACGCCGACCATGGCTCCGACGATGACCATCAGCAGCGGCTCGATGAGGGACGTTAGCGCGGCCACCGCGACGTCGACCTCGTCTTCGTAGAAGTCGGCGATCTTGTTGAGCATGGTGTCGAGGGCGCCGGTTTGCTCGCCGACCGCGACCATTTGCACGACCATGCCTGGGAAGACCTTCACCTCGGCGAGGGGTTCGGCCATGTTCTTACCTTCGGAGATGCGGCTCCTCGCGTAGCGGAGGCCCTCTTCGACGACGACGTTGCCGGCCGTTTTCGCGACGATGTCGAGGGCGTCGAGGATGGGGACGCCGGAGCCTAGGAGCGTGCCCAAGGTGCGCGTGAAGCGCGCCACGGCGATCTTCTGCATGACCGGGCCGAGGATGGGCAGCTTCAGGATGACCTTGTGGACCGCCTTTTTGCCGACGGGCGTGCGGTAGCCGTAGACCGCGCCAAACCCGGCCGCGATGGCCCCTGGGATCAGAAACGGTAGGGCGCCTACGAAGCCCTGCGAGACGGCGATGACGAACTTCGTGAGCGAAGGCAACGCGTCTTTGGCGCCGAACTCTTCGAACATGCCTTCGAACGCGGGAATGACGAAGGTCAAGAGGACCGTCATGACGACGATCATGATGAGGATGACGGCGACGGGATAGGTCATCGCGCCGCGCACCTGGCGGGCTAACTTGACGCGCTTTTCGATGTAGACGGCGAGACGATTGAGGATGCTGTCGAGGATGCCGCCGACCTCGCCGGCTTGTACGAGGTTGACGAAAAGCTCGTCGAAAATGCGGGGATGACGGCGCAACGCGTCGCTGAAGGTCGCGCCCTGTTCGACCGTGGACTTGATGTCGCGCAGAGCGGCTTGAAAGACCTTGTTGGGCTCTTGGTTCGAGAGAATTTCGAGGCACTGCACGAGGGGCAGGCCGGCGTCGATCATGGTGGCGAATTGGCGAATGAACTTGACGAGGTCCTTCGCGTCGACGCCGGAGCCGATGGCGAACGAGAAGCTGAGCGCGAAGCCCTTCCTCTTGACGCGCGTGGGCGTGAGCTGCTGGGAGCGCAGGCGGTTCTGAACAATTGTCTCGTTGTCGGCCTCCATGGTCCCCTTCCGGATGTCTCCGGACCGACCACGTGCTTCCCAAACAAACTCGGCCATAACGTCGCTGCCCTTGTCGCTCTTTAGCCCCGCCAGCATACGGGCGTTCGGGTCCATGGGTCAAAGTCGTGACCTAAATGAATAGGGCCCCCTGCCCGAGACCACCGACGATGCCAAACGACGACCTTCCGTCCATTGACCTCGACCCCATCGCGCGGCTCGTCGTGTCGGAGCTCGGCGCGGCCCCCGCGGCCTGCGTGGCGGCCGCCTGTCGCTCGCATGAACGGTTCGTCTTCGGCTTCGGGAGCGCGGGCTCGGTGGGTCCGGCAGCGCCGTGCGACGACGACACGGTCTTCGATCTGGCGTCGCTCACGAAGCCTTGCGTGGCGCTGACCCTCGCGCGGCTCGCGCGACAGAACGTCGTTTCGTTGACAACCACGCTCGGGGAGCTGGCGCCGGAGCTCGCGCACACGGCGTCGGGGGGCGTTTCGCTGGAGCTCTTGTTGTGTCATCGCGCGGGGCTCGATGGGCATAGGCCGCTGTACGCGCCGCTCGTGGAGGGGCGCGCGGTCGATCGCGGCGAGGCCCTGCGAATCGCCGCGGAAGCGCGTCGCGAAGAGTGCGAGGGTCCACCTCCGAACGAGGGCTTTGCGCCGGTGTACAGCGATCTCGGCTACCTGCTCTTGGGCCTTGGTTTGGAGCGCGCGGCGGGGCTCGAGCTCGATGCGCTGGTGCGGCGCGAGGTGGTGGAGCCGCTCGGCCTGCACGTGGGATCGGCGCGTCAAATGCGGCAAATGCAGGGGGATTTCGACGCGCGCGTGGCCCCGACGGAGGATGTCGCGTGGCGCGGTGGCACCATCTGCGGGGCGGTTCATGACGAAAATGCGTGGGCGCTCGTGCGCGACGCCAGTGCCGGACACGCGGGGCTTTTTGGCGACGCGCGCTCGGTGGCGAAGCTCGGCGCGGCCGTGCTCGATGCGTTGAGCGGTCGTTCGAGCTGGCTCGCGCCCGCGGACCTTGTGCCCCTCTTGCGAGCGCGCCCGGGCGGATCGCTGCGCGCGGGCTTCGATTCGCGAAGCGGGGCGAGCCCTACGTCGGGCTCGCGTTTTGGTGAGCGGACCGTCGGTCATTTGGGATT
>CAYLJT010000999.1:0-2647 GCA_964383995.1 uncultured Polyangiaceae bacterium | reverse complement strand
GCTCACGACGTTGCACCCGAGGGCGTATCGCAGTCCATGCTTGCCGTATAGCCCGGAGGCGCGCGCGGGCCGAAAACCAAAAACACGATTTCTTGGTTCGCAGGTCGCGAGCGCGGCGGAGGATGGGTCCCTTCCGTGTGCCATTGGCCTCCCTCGAAATGCCGTGTTAGCGGCTTCTCGTCGTGAACGAGGCGCCCAAGGTTCTGCACATCGCCGGCTACAGTCGAACGGGCTCCACGCTGCTCTCCCGCGTGCTCGCCCAAGCCCCGGGCTTCGTCGCGATCGGCGAAATGAGCGCGTTTTGGAGCACGTTGCGCGACAACGAGCGCTGCGGTTGTGGGCAGCCCATCCGAAGCTGCCCCTTCTGGTCGAAGGTCCTCGATCGCACCTTCGACGGCGTGGGCAACATGGACCTGCTGCGCTGCACCGCCCTGCAGGACGAGTTCCTCGATCGCCCGTCGGCCCTCAAATGGCCGCGAATTCGGGGCGACAAGCGCGCCAAGGCGTTCCGCGAGTACCTCGACCTCGTGCGGCGTATCTACCTCGCGATAACGCAGGAGGCCGAGTGCAAGGTGATCGTGGACTCCACGAAGGTGCCGCACTTTTCTTACCTCCTGAAGCGAACGGGGGCGTTCGACGTGCGCGTGTTGCACCTGGTGCGCGACAGTCGGGCCGTCGTGCGCTCGTGGCAGCGGCCGAAAAAGCGCGTCGACACCGTCGCGCAGGGCAGCACGATGCCGGAAAAACAGCCGCACTGGGCCGCCCTCGGTTACGACATCGCCAATCTGGAGACGCACCTCCTGCGCCTTGCGGCGCTGCCTTACCAGCGCCTGCGCTACGAAGACTTCACGCGCGATCCGGTGTCGACGGCGCGCAAAGTGGTCGATTTCATCGGCGAAGAGCGCACCTCGCTCGACTTCATCGACGACCGCGGCGTGACGCTCTCGAAGGTGAGCCACACGATTTGGGGCAACCCCGATCGCACCCAGATGGGCTACGTGCCGATCCGCGAGGACGACGAGTGGCGCACGAAATTGGCCGCCAAAGACCGGGCCATCGCGACGGCGCTCACCTGGCCGCTGTTGGCCGGCTACGGCTACGTCGGGCCCTTGGGCCGCCGACGCTGAGCTCGGCCGTCAGCCTCCGAAGATCCAAACACCGACGAGGCAGGTGAGAAAATACGGCACGAGGCCGGCCGCGCCCGCGTAGTCCTTGGCCAGACGCTGGCCGAAAAACAGGCAGATAATCGACGCCAACGCGAGGCTCGCGCCCCAGAACGCGAGGGTCTGAGCGCCCAGGAAGAGCTGCACCAACCCCGCCGCCGAGAGGCCTCCGGCGGCCACTTCGAGCAGCGTGATCGCGCTCAACATGAGGGGCACCAGCTTGGCGAGGGGGCTCTTCGCGAAGTGCCCCGTCAGCCATTCGAGGTTGCCTTTGCGATCGGTGATTTTGTCGATTCCCGACTGCAAAAACAGGATGGCGAGGAAGGCAGCCATGGCGGGCTGCACGATGAGCTTGGGGTCGACGATGGGCATTTTGCGGGATAGTCGTCGATCGGCCGGCCGTGATCAACGAAGCCACGCGACGGTCACGCCGTCGCCGCCTTCGCCATCGCCGCCGGGCCTCGTGCGCGTGACGTAGCCGCTCGCGCCAAGGGCGCTGCGCACCGCGAGGCGCAGCGCGCCCGTGCCGTGGCCGTGGATCAAGAACGCCACGCGGCGGCCGGCCTGCAGGGAGCGATCGAGGAACTGCTCGGCCATGCTCACGGCTTCGTCGGCGCGCAAACCGCGTAGATCAACGGTGTTTTCCGTGGTTTGAATGGGCACATCGGGGTCCGCTGCGGCGTCGAAGGGCACGGGCGCGCGGCGCTTCTCGGCCTTGGGCGCGGCCGTGGCGACGCACAGTTCGTCGATGCGGGCCACGACCTTCATGGCCCCGGCGGCGAGGCGCACCTGGCCCTGGGCCATGATCTCGATGATTTCGCCTGTCGCGCGGATGCGCGGCAAAAATACTTTGAGCCCCAAACGAATATCGCTCGCACGCACGCGCGGTCGCTGTTCTGGGTCGCGGGTCGCTCCGAGCTCGCCGCCGATGCTGACCTTCTTCGCGACGGCGTCGACCACCTTCGCGGCCTCGCGCAGCTCGTCTTCGCCGACGTTCTTCTTCTTCAGGCGCGTCTCGGCGGCCTGCAAATCGATGCGCGCGCGCTTCAGCGCGCCGATCAGCGCGGCCCCTTCATTTTGCGCGGCGCGGCGCTCTTTGTCGGTGAGCTCCACGAGCTTGCGTTCGAGGTCGCGCTCCCGGCGATCGAGATCGGCGCGCTCGCGATCGACCTCCATGCGCGCGAGCTCAAAGCTCCGCCGCTCGTCTTCGAGCTTCCGAATGGTGGCGTCGAAGCGCGCGGCGTCCGTGGCAAGGAGGCCCCGCGCGCGCTCGACGACCGGGCCGGGCATGCCGAAGCGTTGGGCCACGGCGAGCGCGCTCGACGAGCCCGGGACGCCGATCGCCAGGCGAAATGTGGGGCTCAACGTCGCGAGATCGAAGCCCACCGAGGCGTTCACGAAGCGCCCACCGTCGACCGCCAAGGCCTTCAAGCCCTCGTAGTGCGTGGTGCACACGACCGTGCCGCCGCGCGCGCACAACGAAT
>CAYLJT010000998.1:0-2657 GCA_964383995.1 uncultured Polyangiaceae bacterium | reverse complement strand
AACTCGCCGCTCGCCTGGCTCGAGACCGAGCGGGCGGCGACGCGCCGGGGCCGCAGGGCCGAGGCGATCGCGATGCGCGATTCGGATCAGGACCTCACCAGCGTGGTCTTGGTGCGCGAGGGCAGCGGCATCGAAACGGCCGCCGATCTCAAGGGAAAGCGCTTGGGGGTGGGGGCCTTCGACTCGCCCCAAGCCACGCTGATCCCGCTCTCGCACCTGGCTTCGCTGGGCCTCGAACCGACGCACGACCTCGAGGTCGTGCGCCACGACGTGCTCGTGGGCAAGCACGGCGATCACATCGGCGGCGAGCGCGACGCCGTTCGTGCGCTCATCGACGGCTCGATCGACGCGGCGTGCATCCTCGACGCGGACCTCGTGGGCTTTGCCAAAGAGGGCACGCTTCCGGCGGGAAAGGCCAAGGTCTTGACCACCACACCGCGCTTCGATCACTGCTGCTTCACGGTGCTCGACGACGCGCCCGCGAACGCCGTGAAGCTCTTCACCGAGCTTTTGCTCGGCATGAGCTACGACGATCCGGAGGTGCGAAAGCTGATGGACCTCGAAGGGCTCAAGGCCTGGAGACCGGGCCGCACCGAGGGCTACAAAACCCTGGCGGAGGCGGTGGATCGGGCGCGCTACCTCGACGATTGGCTCGACACACAACCCCTGCGATGACCGAGACAAGCACCGTCGAGCTGGGAGAGCTGGGCTTCGATCGCGGCGCGCACGTGCTCGTGCGCCGGGCGTTTCGAGGCCTTCGTCCCGGCCAGACGTTGCTGATCCGCGGTAGCGATCCGACGCTTGTGACCTCCCTGTGGGTGTTCGCCCGCGGGGAGGGTCACCGCGTGTTGGAGAGCACGGCCGAGGGCACGCGCATCGAAAAGGGCAGCGCAAGCCGGCACGCGTTCGCGGAGCGCGCGGGCTCCATGGACCCAAGTCAGGAGGGCGCGGTGGTGGACACGCCGAACCCCGCGTGGGGCCTCGCAGCGCGCGGTGCGCTGGTCGAAGCGGGCGGACCAAAGTTCGATTTTCCCCTGCAAAACAAGGACGAAGTGTGGACCGACGACGCGGGTCGCCTGTACGCCCAGGCAGCCGCCGCGCAGTGGGATCCGGCGACGGCGATCCCGTGGAGCACCCCGCTCACCCACGACGACGTGCTCGAAGAAGCGGTGGTGCAGGTGATGACCTACCTCATCGAGAATGAGACCGCGGCTCTGCTCGTGCCCGCGCGCTTCCTTTCACGCCTGCACCCGCACTTCCGCGAAGTCGCCCAGCTCCTAGCGATACAGACCGCGGACGAAGCGCGTCACATCGAGGTATTCACGCGACGCGCAGCGCTGCGCGGCCACACGCTGTCGCTATCCACGGTCGGCGGCCAAGCGTCGCTCAAGAGCCTGATCGACGAGCCCGACTTCGCCCTCGCTTCGTTTCTGCTCTCCGTGCTCGGAGAAGGGACGTTCCTCGATTTGTTGCAGTTTCTACGGGAAAACGCGCCCGATCGCGTGACGAGCGAGGTGGTCCGCTTGGCCGCGCAAGACGAAGCCCGCCACGTGGCGTTTGGCATGAGCCACTTGGAGCGGCATCTCGCCCTCGATCCGAGCCTGCGTGGGCGCCTCGAACAGGCGGTCGTGAACCGCCAAGAGTCGCTCGCGCAAACCGCCGGGCTCAACGACGAGGTGTTCGACGCGCTGATCGTGTTGGCCGCCAAGGGCCTGTCGCCGGACGGGATACAAAGGGGCTTCGAGGCCGTCTTGGCCCTGGTAAACGCCATGGACCGGGGACGGCAGATGCGCCTTCGGCGCCTTGGTTGGGACGACGTCACGGCCCGCGAGCTGTCGAGCCGACACACGCGAAACTTCATGTAAACCGCCGTTCGTCGTTGATGGGCGGGGCCCTTCTCCCCATACTCCCGCACCATGAGCAAGACGACGGCGAGCACCGCGAAGAAGGCCCTCCCGGCCAACGCAAACGCAAAACCCCGTGCGAAGAAGAAGGCCGCAAAAAAGGCCGCGCACGACCCGCTGACGCCGTCCGCGCTGCTCGACTTCATGGTCGAAAATTGGGAGCCGCGCTCGGGGGAGCTGCCCGCGCCGATCGCCAACGTCGAGGCCTTCCGCGCCCGCCGCAACGCGCTCTCGAAGATGTTTCCCGCGGAGACGCTGATCGTGCCCACGGGCCACGAGAAGGTGCGCGCGAACGACACCTATTACCGCTTTCGCCCCTCCACCGAGTTTTACTACCTGACGGGCAACGTCGAGCCCGACTGCGTGCTCGTGATGAAGCCCAAGAAGGGCGGCGGACACAAGCACCTGTTGTTCGTCGAGCCCAACCCCGGAAAGACGGACGCGACGTTTTTCACCGATCGCAACAAGGGCGAGCTGTGGGTCGGACCGCGCATGGGCGTCGCCGAAAGCCAGGCCCACTACGGCGTCGACGAGTGCCGTCCGCTGGCCGAGCTGCCCGAAATGATCGAGTCATTGCGCGGCAAAGTGACGTATCCGACGCGCGTGACGCGGGGCTTCGATCCGATCGTCGACAAGCGCCTGCGCAAGAACAAGCGCGACAAAGAGCTCGCTACGGCGCTCTCGGAGATGCGCCTCATCAAAGACGACGTGGAGGTCGCCGAGCTCGAAAAGGCCATCGCCTCCACGCACCGC
>CAYLJT010000997.1:0-2661 GCA_964383995.1 uncultured Polyangiaceae bacterium | reverse complement strand
GTGTGCTCATGCCCACAGCATCGCAGAGATGGTCATTCGGCGGAAGGTGGCTCGACAAGGACGGTCGCCGCGAGGTCGGCCTTGCGCTTGTCCGGCTTCCGGGACAAGGAGAGCGGGATCAGCGCGTCCGGCTTCTTGACGAACACCTGCTCACAGGCACGCACGCAATCGCCGCAGGTCAGGCAGTGGTTCGCCTCGGGGAAGCCTTCGATGCCGAGACCGGGCATCTCGTCGATGGGCTTCGTGAGATCGCGAGGTGTGAGCCCGACCGGGCAAACACTGGCGCAAACGTCGCACTCGGAGCAGACCGCGTCGACGTCGTTGAAGTGAATGCCAAAGCGATGGTAGGTCTGGATAGCGGAGTAGTAGACGCCAATCGGACAATAACCCTGACAGAACTTCCAGCGCACATAGCGGCTGTGCAGATAGAAGAGGCCCGTCACCGCGACGAACGCGCCCACCGTCTTGGCGATGGCGCTCGGACTGCCCTCCAGGAAGACATGGGGGTCGACGAACCAGAGGAGCGCGGCAAAAGCCATGATGGCATTGACGCCGAGCACGCGCGCTAGGGCCTTTGCAAGGCCCTTTTTCGTCTGTTCGGCGACCTCGGCCTCGTCGCCGAGGCGCGACATTTCGGCGACCGGACAGCCGAAGCCGCAAAAGACCCGACCGGCTATCGCGTTGATGAGGAACGTGGCCGCATAGAAGCCGACTACCGCCAAGAACACCGCGGCGGCGCCGTAAACACCGTTGTCGGTAGGGCCGCCGTACAAATGACGACCGTCCCAGAAGTCGTAGCGCGCGAGCCCGAGGAGGGGCACAGCGTAGAGGATCGCGACCGTGATGGACTGGGTGTAGCGCCGAACGTTCGTGAAACGATGAGAACGGGCATCCAGGGTCTTGAGGACCTTGAGGCGGGGAGACAACCGGGCGGCCATGCCCGAAACAACTGCACTCCTCGGGCCAGCAAAGGGCCGGGGAACGGCCCACGAGCACGCTGGTTTTGCGCCCCAATTGGGGCCTTCGTCGCGGGGCGAACAGGTCGACCCCCGCCAAGTCGCGCAGGTGGGATGCAAGGCTTGCGCGGACCTCCGCAAACGCATGAAACGCGTTGTTTCGGCGGGCCGTTTCGCGCGCTACGCGCCGTCGTTCACGGGTCAGTGTCGGGAGGCGGGCGCGCGCACGGAGGATGGCAGTGGCGTCGCCCCCGAGCTGCTCCACTCCGGGTTCAAGAGCACGAGGTCTTTGGCAATCACGATGGCGTGGGCGATGTCCTCGGCGACGATGCAATTCGGGTGGTGCTTTTCGAGCGCCGCCTTCTCGAAGACGCTGTGCGGCTCGGGCAGAGGCCCGGCGAGCACCACGAACTTCTGCCCACGGCGGAGCCGACCCAGAGCGCTCTCCAGGGCCACGAGGCCCGTCGCGTCGATCGTGGGCACCTGGCCAATGTCCAAGACGACGACGCGCGCCTTCGCGTCAATCGCGTCCAAGGCGCTCATCGCCCGCTGAGCCGCGCCGAAAAACAACGGGCCGGCGATGCGAAACAGGGCCACGCCCCTGGGCATGTGGAAGTTGCCGCCCTCCTGACTCACCGGGATCATGATCTCGGAGCGTGTCAGTGTGGCCATGCGCCGCATGAACAAAAGCGCGGCGAGCACGACGCCGATCGAGACGGCAAACACCATGTCAAACACGACGGTGAGGAAGAAACACGTGAGCAGGATCGTGACATCGCTCTTGGGGGCGACGCGCACGACATGCACGAAGTGCCGCACCTCCGACATGTTGTACGCCACGAGCAACAGCAGCCCGGCGAGAGACGCCATGGGCACATAGGCCACGTAGGGCGCGAATAGCAGCACCGAAGTGAGCACTACGATCGCGTGAAATGCCGCAGAAATCGGGCTTTTTGCGCCAGACCTTACGTTCGTCGCGGTGCGCGCCAAGGCCCCCGTCGCGGCGATGCCGCCAAAGAAGGGTGCCAATACGTTTCCCACGCCCAGCGCGAAGAGCTCGGCGTTGGGGTCGTGCCGTTCACCGGTCATGCCGTCCGCGATCACGGCCGAGAGCAGCGACTCGATGGCGCCGAGCATGGCAATCGCAAAGGCCGGCATCAAGAGGTCGTTCAGCGTGGAGAAGCTGGGCAGTCCCTCCCCCCACGGCAAGCCCGGGACAGGCGGGAGACGGGGAATGCCGCGCACGACCTCGCCGTCGATGACGGTCTGAAAGCGAGAGCCGATGGTGGCAAAAGTAAGGTCTGGAAGAGCGTATTGTTGCAGCAGCGTCGCGCCGACGGTGACGCCGAAAATGGCGATGAGCGGCGCGGGGATCTTCTTCGTGAGCCGCGGGACGCCGAGCAGAAGACCGAGCGTGACGAGCGTGATGGTCAGCTCGACGAGGGACGCCGAGCCACGCGCCTCCCACATCGCGTGGGCCCGCTCCAGAAAGACGTCGGGCATCTTCTCGACCCGCAGGCCCAAAGCGTCTTTGATCTGGAGCACGCCAATCACGGTAGCGATGCCCGCGGTGAAGCCGGTGGTCACCGGGTGGGGGATAAACTCGATGAGACGACCGAGCCGCAGGGCGCCCATGAGCATCAACATGATGCCCGCCAGAAAGCCCGCGGTGAGCAGGCCGGATAAGCCATATTTGCCCACGATG
>CAYLJT010000996.1:0-2669 GCA_964383995.1 uncultured Polyangiaceae bacterium | reverse complement strand
CTTCGTGGCCCCCGCGTCGAGCGTCGCTTGGCACTTGCGGCTGTTTGCATCGCACCCCATCGACGACGACGCGCTGCACGCGGCCCTCATCGAAACGGGGCTCATGCCGGTGCTCGTGGAGCACGCGAAGCGCGCGAACTGCGCGCCCCTCGACGTGGTCGTCGGAGAGCTCTCCGGGGGTGAGCGGCAGCGCATGCATTGGGCGCGCATCCTTGTGCAGCGCGCCGAGCTCGTGATCCTCGATGAGCCCGAGGTGGGGCTCGACGCCGACGGGCGACAGCGAGCGCGCGAGCTGCTGAGCACCTTGACCGCCACGCGACGGGTCCTGGTCGTCGCGCACGATCTCTCGATAATTCCAGACGATTTCTCGCGCCTAACGTTGCGCAGCGGTGGGCCCGCCCTCGGCGAGCCAGGCGTCGATGAGCTGCCGTGAAATGCTCACGCGGGGTGGCAGCGCGGGCATGTTGTCTCGGTCAAACCAGGCCGCGTCCTCCAGCTCGTCGCGGTCGATCTTCAGCTCGCCTCCCACCGCGCGGGCGAAAAAGCCCACCATCACCTGATGCGGGAAGGGCCAGGGTTGGCTGCCGAAATAGCGCAGGTCGTCGATCACGATGCCGGTCTCTTCGAGGACCTCACGGGCGGCACACGCTTCGAGGGTCTCGCCGGCTTCGAGGAAGCCCGCCACGAGGGCGAACATTCCCTGCGGAAAACCAGGCTGCCTTGCCAGGAGCACGCGCGGACCGTCGTGCACGAGCACGATGAGGGCCGGTGAGACCCGCGGGTAAAAGTCGAGCTTGCACGCCGCGCAGCGCTTGGCCCGTTGCTTGGGGACGTCCACGGTCGGTCCGCCGCACGCGCCGCAGTGTTGGTGGGTTCGGTCCCACTCCTTGATTTGGAAGGCGGTGCCCGCGGCCTCCATGCTCGCCCGATCCATGCGGCCAAAAAGGCTCCGCAGGCCCTCAAAACTGTGATGCTCGGGGACCGCGACGTCGGGGCCGACCTCCCCCGAGAAACAAGGCCGTCCGTCGAGCGTGCCCAGGATCTGGGCGCGAAGCGGCTGGATTCCAACTTCGGCAAGGGACGTCGCGCGGACCGGCGCGAGGGTCGGTCCTCCCTCGGGAGCTCTGCGGACGAGCAGCTCGTTGCCCCGAAAAACGAACCAAAACGCCTCACCTTCGAAGGGTTTGTGCTCGATGGCGGAGACGAAACGAGGGGGGGCCATGGCGCCGCTCGTACAGGCCCAAACCCCGTTGCGCAAGGGGGCCGCCGTGCTCCGCCGCCACGGAACGTCACGGAAAGGGGCTGCCGCCCCGCAAAAACACCCTTCGTTGGACAACGTGTGCGTCCCGGTTTTGGCCCGGGGCTCGCTGTGCAATGCTCGCCGGCCTATGTCGAAGACGCCGCGCTTGCTGCCCTTATTGGCCTTGGTTTTGGCTGGTTTGCTCGGAGGTTGCTCCGATGACGCGAGCAGCACCAGCTCGGGAACGAGCCCGGTCTGTGGAGACGGAAAGCTCGATTCGGGGGAGCAGTGCGATGATGGCAACACCGCCGCGGGGGACGGTTGCTCGGGCACATGCACCAACGAGGGCGACTTTCCGGTGTGCGGCAACGACGCCTTGGAGCCCGGCGAAGAGTGCGACGACGGCAACACCGACGATGGCGATGGTTGCTCCGCGACCTGCAAAAATGAAGGCGAGGGGGTCTGCGGTGACGGCGTTCAGGACGCAGGCGAAGAGTGCGACGACGGCAACGACATCGATGGTGACGGTTGCACCGGGTGCGTCGTCGACACCGTCGATCCGGTGTGCGGAAATGGTGTGTTGGAGGCGGGAGAAGACTGCGACGACGGCAACACCCAGCCCCTCGATGGCTGCGAGCCCGATTGCACGCTCACGCCAGGCGACGTGACCTGCAAGAACCTCACGCCCCTTCCTTCGGGCACGTGCGAGGTGACGGCAGGCGACGACAGCAAGCTCATCGTCGGCACCGTGCTCACCGCGGCGCGAATTTTCCGCGGCGGCGAGGTCGCGGTGGACGCCGCTGGCAAGATCACTTGCGTGGGCTGCGATTGCGCGGCGGCCGTGCCCACGGGGACGCGCATCGAGTGCCCCCAAGGCGTGATCTCCGCGGGTCTGATCAACACCCACGATCACATCACCTTCACGCAAAACGACCCCTACACCAACACCGGCGAGCGCTACGAGCACCGGCACGACTGGCGCAAAGGCCAGAACGGCCACACCTCGATCCCGTCCACCGGCAGCGCCTCCGCCGACGAGGTGCGCTGGGGCGAGCTGCGCTTCCTGATGGGCGGCGCGACGTCGACGGTGGGCTCGGGCTCGGCGACGGGCTTCCTGCGCAACCTCGACAAAACCGATCAAGAAGGTCTCGGACAACCCCAGGTCGACTTCGACACCTTCCCCCTCGGTGATAGCTCGGGGACCCAAATCACCTCCGGCTGCGCCTACCCCAGCATGGTGAAGACCAGCGATATCGCCGGCGATGATGCCTACGAGCCGCACGTTTCGGAGGGCATTGGCGCCTCTGCCCGCAACGAGTTCTTGTGCCTGAGCGCGGGGGCCAACGACGTCGTCGTGGATCAGGGCGCCTTCATCCACTCGATCGGCCTGCTCCCCAACGACTACGCGTTGATGGGGCACGACGGCACG
>CAYLJT010000995.1:0-2669 GCA_964383995.1 uncultured Polyangiaceae bacterium | reverse complement strand
CAGCGGCGATCCGGTTTCGGCAGGCTTTGCCGTGGTTTCCTGGGCGACGGGCCCGGTTGCGGGGGTCTCTTCTTTGCCACCGCTGAGCGCGAAGAACGCCACGGCGCCGAGGATGCCGAGGGCCGCAACGGCCCCCAAAATCATGGGCAAAGGGCTCTTCTTCGGCTCGTCCATGCGCATCATCGGCATGGGCGGACCGAGGGGGCTCGCGCCCGGCGCCATCACCGGAGCCAAGGCCGGCGGCGCCATGGAGGGCGGCGGCGGCGCGGCTTCGACCACGGGCGCGAGCAGCGGAGGAGGCGCGAGAACCGGCGCCGCGCCGATGCCGCCCCCGCCCATGTTCATCAGATCGTCGAGGGCCGCGCGACCATTGTTGTTGCCATTGCCCGCGCGCGCGGGGCGCGGCGGTCCCAGATCGAGCATGCCCGCTTGCGCCTTGTTCGAGCCCGATTTGGCGGCGGTTTCGCTCGCGGTGAGCGCCGAGAGCGAGAACAAGACCGAGTTCTCGTTGCGCTCGCCCGTGCCCCCCGAATAGTTCACCGCGGGGGGCCTCGGGGGCTCCTCTGCGCGCGCAGCGGCGGCCCCGAACAGATCGACACCCGCGCCGCGCGAACGCTCTCTGCGGGCCGCCTGAGGCGCGGCAGCCGCCGGCGCAGCGGCCGCCGGCGCGAACGGCGTCGCCGCAGGGGGCGGCGCACCTTCGTTCATCATCATCGTGCCCCCGAGCGCGTGCTCGGCGGGGCTCGCCCCCTCGTTCATCATCATCGTGCCCCCGAGCGCGTGCTCGGCGGGGCTCGCCCCCTCGTTCATCATCATCGTGCCCCCGAGCGCGTGCTCGGCGCTGTAGGGGCTCGGCGCGGGTTCGGGGCTGTAGGCCGGGGCGCCCGCCGCGGGCCGCGCGTAGCCACCGCCGGCGCGCGCGTCGACGGCCGCCCGAAGCTCGGGCACGTCGGCGGCTGCCGACCAATCGGCCATGCCGTCGGCCCAAACGTAGGTGTCCATGGGGATTGCGCCCGACGCCATGCCGTCCGCGAGCTCCGACGTGGTCATCGTGCGCTGGTCGGTCTCGGACAAATTCACCGTCCACTCGGTGTTCGAGGCGCCCCCGCTCATGGCATTCGAGGGGCTCTCGGTGAAGACCCGCGTGGCGCCGTCGTCGTCCTCGTGGGGTTGTCCGTAGCCCGACTCGGCACCGCTCGATTGCGCCAAAAGGCTGGGATCATTGCCGTTGACGACGATCGTCGAACCACACTTTTTGCATTTGATCTTGGCGATTCGCCCGACGACCTTCTCGTCGGCCACGGTGTACTTCGCGTGGCACGTCTGGCAGGTGATCTTCATTGCGGCGCAGGTTCCTTATGGCAAAACGGGCGCTTCCAGGCAGTTGAAGCGCCTTTTTTGGCGATTCGGCTTTGAGAATACCGCCCGCTACCTTGGCCGATCAAGCAACGTGACTTTTTCGGTGGGCGCGCGGTGGCCTTGGGATCGTTATGGATGACACTCGGGGGGCGCGCGCCTTTGCGGCAGGTTTGACACCGGAATTGCACGGGTGATACGTCGCCCTAAAGGCTGTCGCCCGCGTCGTGGGGCCACCTTTGAGGACGAAATGCCCAAGATTGAAGGACCCGTTCGTGGCCGCTCGCGCCGCAATCATTGGCGTCGAGCTTGTTCTTTGTCAGCCGCGTTGGGCCTCGCCACGTGCTTCGCGGCGGGCACGGCGAACGCCCAAGTGCCCAAAGAAACACGCGTTCAAAACGGCAACGGGGACGGTCTCGACGACCACCTGTTTCGCGCCCCGGTGGACTCGAAGGGCTTCTTTTCGACGAACGGCGCAGAAATCCTGGGCGCGGGCGACGTCAGCCTGGGCCTCGTCCTCGACTATGGCCACGGCCTCATGCCGCTGAACGACGGCCATCGCACCGATTTCCTCGTCCAAAACGCGTTCCAGGGCACATTTCACTTCGACTACGGCATCGGCAACATCCTCGTCGTGGGCCTCTCGGCCCCCGTGGTGCTCAACGCGGGCGACGTCGCGACCGACATCGGCGCGACGGGCTCCACCTACGACGACGACAAGCTCGATGCGCAGGCCCTGTCGAACATCGCGCTGCACGCGAAGGTGCGCTTGCTGCGACCCGACGGCCCGATCGGCGTGGCGGTGCTCGTGCAAGGGGGCTTCGAGGTCGCGGGAGCCGACGATCTCGCGTCCGAGCCGGGTGTCTTCTATTGGCCCCAGCTCGCCGTCGAAAAACGCTTCGGGACGTCGCAAGCCTTTCGCCTGGGCCTCAACGTGGGTTACCGCGGGCACACGGGCAAGAACGCTCAATTTGGTTTGGGCACCAACGGTGAGCCCCAGCTGGTCAGTGGCGAGCTCGAGCACGCGAACCTGCTGACAGGCAACTTCGGCCTCAGTTACCGCATCTTTTCGCCCCTCGACCTGGTCGCGGAGACCTACCTGACGCAACAGGCGGGCGGCAGCTCGAACAGCAAACAAAAGCTTTCGGCCGAGGCCATCGGCGGCATCAAGCTGTTCATCGAGCGCAACTCGTTCCTCATGCTGGGCGCAGGCGTGGGCTACACCGAGGGCTACCAGGCGGCCGATCAGCGCGGCGTGCTCGGCTTCATCTTCGAGCCCTCCATCGGCGACCGCGACGGCGACGGCTTCAAGG